>NZ_VWWK01000081.1:0-29187 GCF_011753035.1 Burkholderia sp. Ax-1720
TCAGCCGGGCGGCGGGCGCCGTGGCAGCGGGCAATGGCGTGCCGCGGCCGCCCGCCGAAATTGGCCGGGAAGGTGTGCCCGGGGGACGTCCCGGCGCGGGCGCGCAGCCGGCCTGGACGCAGCCGCACGCGCCGATCGAACAGCAGCGCGCGGCCGGCCAGTTCCGGCCAAACGAAGCACCTGGAGCGCGAGAGAATGCGCAGCCGCATGCCACGACACCGGGGGCGCCCGCCATCTTCGGCGGCGGACGCCCGGCCGCTCAGCAGGCAGAGCCCTCACGTGCGCCGGGCTTCGTTCCGCAGCCGCATGCGCAGCCCGAGCAACCGCGAGTGGAAGGAGCGCGCGCCGAAGCGGCCCAGCCTCGCCTCGAACCTCGTGCCGAACCGCGTGCGCCGACGCCCCAGCCAGCGTTCGCCCGGCCGCCCGAGCGCCAGCCAGCACCGCAGGTCGAGCGGCCGCAACCGCACTTCGAAGCCCCGCAAGCCCCGCGTGTCGAGGCACCTCGCATCGAACGGCCCCAGCCGCATTTCGAACCGCAGCAGCAACCGCATTTCGAGCGACCCGCCGCGCCGCCGCCGGCACCGCATTTCGAGCGCCCGGCGGCACCGCCGCCGCCGCGCGTCGAGGCGCCGCGGCCGGCGCCGGCGCAGCACGAGTCGCCAGGACAAGGCAGGCAAGAGCATCATTGACGCGCACCATCGGTGTCGCCGATGAAAACCGTCATGCAAAAAACCCGCGCCTCGACAGCGCGGGTTTTTTGTCGATACGGCCATCGGTATCACGGCCGGCGAGCACGACCCGATTACAAAAACACCCTCGCGGGCATTACAAAATCGGCAGACCAATTGCCGGCACACGGGTAAAGTGCGCGATGCGGCGCGAGGGCGCCGACATCGAATAACGACATCACACATGACACCACACCGCGTTCCCCTGCTCCTCACTTCGGTGACGGCGGCGGCGCTGCTCGCGTTCGCCAGCCTCGCCGCCGCATCGGCCCATCCCGCGCAGCCCCGCCCCCAGACGCCTGCCCCCGCCGATCCGCTCACGCTGGTGGGCCGCATCGACGACCTGAGCGGGCCGGTCACGCTGCTGCCCGCCGGCGAAAGCCAGTGGGTCTATGCCGAGCTGAACCGCCCCGTGACCACCGGCGATCAGCTCTGGAACGACAAAGGCGCCAGCTCGGAGATGTATATCGGCTCGACCTCGGTGCGGCTCGCGCCGTCGAGCGCGCTATCGATCCTGAACCTCGACGAAAGCGCGGCTCAGTTGAAGCTCTCGCTCGGAACCTTGATGGTGCACGCAGCGCAGTATTCCGTGATCAATCCCGAGGTCGACACGCCCAACGCGGCGCTCGCGCTCGAGAATCCGGGCAACTATCGGATCGACGTGGCCCCGAACGGCGCCTCGACAACCGTCACGGTACTGAAAGGAAGGGTAACCGCCTACGCTGATGGCGGTCAGATGGAAATCGGGGAAGACCGCCAAATCACCTTCATGGGCACGAACCTGCAGACCACGGGTAGCCATGTCGCGAAGGCGGACAACACGTTCGTGACCTGGATCTCGCAACGCGATTTCGCGGAAGCGCAATCGCCCACGGCACGCATCGTGTCGAGGGAAATGCCGGGCTACCTGGATCTCGATGCGAATGGCACCTGGCGACAGACCGACGAATACGGCACGGTCTGGACGCCGAGCCACGTGGCAGCCGACTGGGCACCGTACAAGAAAGGCCATTGGATCTGGCAGGCGCCCTGGGGCTGGACCTGGATCGACGATGCGCCCTGGGGCTTCGCCCCCTATCACTATGGTCGCTGGACCTACATCGACAACGGCTGGTCCTGGGTGCCGGGCAAACGCATCGACCGCGACGACACGCCAGCCTATGCACCGGCGCTGGTCGGATTTGCCGGCGACGCCGACAACGACTTCGACCTCGGGGTGGATCCCGACTTCGATGCAACGAATCCGACAAACACACCGCGAGCCGCCTGGTTCCCGCTCGCTCCGTCCGAGGCCTGGCGCCCCGCCTGGGCGCGCTGGAGTCCGGGTTACTTTCAGCGCGTGAATGCCCTGGCGCTCTCCAGCCGTCGGCTCCTGGTCACCCAGGTACGCAATACCTACATCAACTACGCCGTGCCGAACGGCTTGACGGTCGTGCCGGCGCAGGTCTTCCTGCTCGGCCAGCCTACCGCGCGACACACGCAGCACGTCGATCCGCGGCAATGGCGCAACGCGCGGCTCGACGTCGGCGCACCGCGGCTCGCGCCGGTTGGCCAGAGCTTTGCGGGCACGCTGCACGGCGCGCCCTACCAGCCGCCCGCGCAAGCTCTCGCGCATCCGGTCATCGCGATCCACAACCCGGTGGTGCCGGCCGCGTTCCAGGACCAACTGGCCCGGCAATTCGCTCAGCGCGGCAGCGTGCCCGGCATCGGCGCGCCGGTGGTTCGCGTCGACACGCCGCCGAGCCTCGCCACACGGCCTTCCCGTGCCGCGAAGAGCCAGCCCGGCGCGACAGGCCAGCCGAATCCGTCGAGCCTGCTGGCGGCGCGACCGGGGCAGGTCGTGCATCTCGTCAGCACGCGCAGCTACGTTTACCCGCTCGACCAGCCCGTGCCGGCACGCCCGACGCCGCCCCCACCGCCGACGGCCGGCGACAAGGCCGCGGCCCTGCATGCCGATGCGGCAACGCCGAGCCCCGGCGCGGTCCCGCATCCGCCCACCGAGGCGGGGCCTGTCGCCGGCGCCAGGCAGCCGGCCTGGACCCAGCCGCACGCGGCGATCGCCGCGCAGCATGCCGGCGATGCAGCAAACGCCGATCCGGCGCTGCATCACGACAGTGCATCGCATCTCGCGCAATCGGGCGCGAGCGATGGCGGTCATGCGCACGAGATGGCGATGGCGGCGCTCGCCGTGGCGGGCGCGCGCGGCCTCATCGCCGCCCAGCCGGGCGCGAAGCTCGCCTCGGCACGAACCGTACCACCAACCCCGGGCGCGCGCGCCGCGACGCCGCCGAATTACGCGCAGGCGTCGACTTATGCGGCCACCTCGCGCGCCGCGACGGCGTCGCGTCAGGATGCGTCGCCCTCGTATGCGTCCTCGCGTGGTTCCCCGTCGCCCTCGTATGCGCCGACACGGAGCTCGTCGGGCTCTTCCTCGTCGGGCTCATCGTCCTCGTCGCCAGGCGCTTCGTCACGCTCGTATGCGCCGTCATGGTCCTCGTCGAGTTACGCGTCGGGCTATTCCTCATCGAGCTCCTCGTCCTCGTCTTCGAGCGGCTCGTCGCGCTCGTATGCGCCGTCGCGATCCTCGTCGAGCTATTCGTCCGGCTACTCCTCGTCGTCGAGTTCGTACTTGTCTTCGTCGTCGAAATCCTCGTCGTCGGGATCGAGCCGCTCCAGCCGTCGCTGAAACCCCGGCTCCCCCAAACGACAAGGCCCGCGCCATCACGGCGCGGGCCTTGTCGTTCAAGAACCGGGAGGATGTCGCCCGGCAGCCGCGTTCAGACCGCCATCGGCGCGGTCAACGGCGCGTGGTGCCGATAGCCTTCCAGCGAAAAATCGGTGGGCTCGATGCGCTCCAGCCACTCCGGCTCGTAGACGCCCGTCTTCGCGTATTCCGGCACGCGATCGGCGATCGCCAGGCGCGGGCTTTCATAGGGCTCGCGCTCGAGCTGCTGGTTCAGCATGTCGAGCTGGTTCTCGTAGATGTGCGCGTCGCCGATGAAGTAGGTGAACCAGCGCGGCGTGTAGCCGGTCAGCCGGCCGACCAGCGACAGCAGCGCGGCGCCCTCGGTGAGGTTGAACGGCGTACCGAGGCCGACGTCGTTGCTGCGGATGTACAGGCACAGCGAGATCTCGCGCGTGACCGGGTTGGGCAGGAATTGGTAGAGCAGATGGCAGGCCGGCAGCGCGATCTCGTCGAGCTTCACGGGATTCCAGCCATGGAACAGGATGCGGCGGCTCGACGGGTCGCGCATGATGGTGTCGAGACAGTCGCGCAGCTGGTCGATCGCCTTGTACAGCAGCACCTGCTGCGCGCCCTCTTCCTCGAAGCGCGTGACGATGCGATAACCGCGCGCCAGCGCATCCTCGATCTGCCCGGTGGCCTGCGCGTCGAGCACCTTGTAGCCGGGCCAGCGCCGCCATTGCACGCCATAGACGTCGCCGAGATCGTCGAGGCCGCTGCGATAGGGATTGGCCAGCCAGACGGCATTGTCGTTGGCGTTGGCATCCCAGACCTTGCAGCCGAGCGCGCGGAACTCGGCCGCGCTGCGCGAGGCGCGCAGGAAGCCGACCAGCTCGCCGATCGCCGACTTGAACGCCAGCTTCTTGGTCGTGACGGCCGGAAAGCCTTGCTGGAGGTCGAAGCGCAGCATCGCGCCGGGCATGCTGATGGTGCGGATACCGGTACGATTTTCCTGCCAGGTGCCGGTGTCGAGGATGGAGCGGACGAGATCGAGATACTGTTTCATGCGGGTTCCTTCGGCCGCGAGCGCGGCCGCATCCCGCAATTCTAGCAAGCCTCTCGCCGCCGGGTCGGCGGCCGGCTCAGCCGACGGCCGGCACCGCCAGCCCGACCAGGTCCTGCTCGCGCTCGCGCATGCCGTGCGCGACCATCAGCCGGTACAGCGTGACGCGCGACACGCCCAGCTCGCGCGCCGCATCGGCGAAGCGCCCGCGATGACGCAGCAGCGCGATCTCGATGGCGCGCCGCTCGGCGGCCTCGCGCGCGGCCAGCAGGGACACCGGCTCGGAGGCGACGAACTCGCCCAGCTCGAGATCGGCCGCCGTGATGGTGCGCCCTTCGGCCATCACCACCGCGCGCCGCACCCGGTTGATCAGCTCGCGCACGTTGCCGGGCCAGCCGTAGTTGTGCAGGGCGGCGATCGCGTCGGGCGCGAAGCCGCGCAGCCGCCGGCTCGCATCGCCGCGAAAGCGCTCCAGCATATGGCGCGCCAGCACCTCGATGTCCTTGCCGCGCTCGCGCAGCGGCGGCTCGACCACCTTCAGCACGCACAGCCGATGAAAGAGATCCTCGCGGAAGCGCCCGGAACGCAGCGCGGCTTCCATGTCGACATGGGTCGCGCAGATCACCCGCACGTCGACGGCAATCGAGGCATGGCCGCCCAGCCGCTCGATCCGCCCTTCCTGCAGGAAGCGCAGCAGGCTGGCCTGGCTCTCCAGGGGAAGATCGCCGATCTCGTCGAGGAACAGCGTGCCGCCATGCGCGGCCTCGACCCGGCCGATCTTGCGCTGGGTCGCGCCGGTGAAGGCGCCGCGTTCGTAGCCAAACAGTTCGGACTGCAGCAGATGATGCGGGATCGCGCCGCAGTTGATCGCGACGAAGGGCGCCTCGGCACGCGCGGAACGCTCGTGTATCGCCACCGCGGTGAGCTCCTTGCCGGTGCCCGATTCGCCCGCGATGAATACCGGCGCATTGGTGGAGGCGACCTTGCGGATGGTGCGGAACAGCGCCAGCATCGCGTCGCAGGCGCCGACCATCTCGCCCTCGCCGCGCGCCGGCGAATGCGGCGGCTCGGTCAGCCGGATCATGCCGTAGGCGTGCCCGACCGATTCGACGATGCGCTCGCGATCGCAGGGCATCGTCACGTAGTCGAAGCAGTAGTCGCGCACCAGCCGGCGCAGCGCCAGGTCCTGCATCTGGCCGGGGCCGGTGGCCGCGATCCAGCCGACGTTCGGCGTGGTCAGGCAGGTCTCGACGTCGCCCAGGTCGTTGGCCGCGACGCCGCCCGAGACATCGAGCAGCCCCCCGGCCGTGCCGCCGCGCGCCGCGGCGCGCCGCAACTCGCGTGCCGAGTCGACCACGTCGACGCGCCAGCCGCGCGCATCGAAGCAGCGTTGCAGTTCAGCGCTCGGGTCGCGCGAAAAATAGATCAAATGCCTAGTGGCGATTTCCATCGCACCATCCTTCGTCCGATTCCGGCACGCGTGGCGACGCGTGCATCCACGGGACCGAACGAAACCTCACGGGATGGGGGTCGTACGATCCACGCGTCCTGTTGCAGACATTGAAGTCTCCCCGGCAATAAGGCGCATATCTTCTATCGGCCGCGACCCGTCGGCCTTGATGGGTACTGCTTTGTTCTTGTGCTGTCGTCCTGCCGGTGCAAGCCAATCTACGCCGACTCCACCCGCCACAGCTTTAATTTTTGTGAACGATCGTCGCGGCTTTTTTTGGTGTG
This sequence comes from Burkholderia sp. Ax-1720, assembly GCF_011753035.1. NCBI lineage: Bacteria > Pseudomonadati > Pseudomonadota > Betaproteobacteria > Burkholderiales > Burkholderiaceae > Burkholderia > Burkholderia sp. Ax-1720. The sequence goes on from NZ_VWWK01000081.1 coordinate 6,209, forward strand.
CCGCTGACGATTCGTCTATCGAAACCCGCTTCGCGACAAGGCTGCGAATACGTTTGAATCAGTGTCAGCGCTTTCGCATCCCTTGAGTATCCGAAGTAATCCGTACGAGGCGCGTTTCAGAACTGAAACACTTTCGCGAATCCGCCGGCCCTCGATGCCCGTCTTTCACGACGCGAGCCTTGCGCGGCGCCCCTTGCGCGAAGGTGGCACGCATTTCGCTCCATCAGCGGCATGCCAGGACACGAGATCCGCCCCATGAGACGACATCCCCGAACCCAGGCCGGCCTTGCGGTGTTGATGGCGCTGCTGTCGTTCGCGGCGCTGGCCGAGACGGACGGCGACGCCGACCCGGCCGCGGCGATGCCGTTGCGGTTCGGCCACCTGCTCGACGATACGACGCTGGCCGCGCAGCACGGCCGCGCGGTCGGAACGTCGATGCTGGTGGCGGTGGCCGCCACCCTGCGCACGGGCGGCGGCGCGGTCACGCTGTGGGACGAGATCGCGCCGCCCAGGCCGTCGGTGCCGTTGCCCGCCGGCGCACCGCGTCCGGTGCAGGGCAGCCGCATCAGCTACCTGCGCCGCTGAACCCGGCGCGATCGCAGTTCGATATCGAGGGAGTCGAGATGAAGTGCGCCGCAACCTGGCCGAGCCGCATCGATCATTTCGTCATCCGAATAATTTTATCGGGCGCCGGCCGGCTGCCCGTCGCGGTTCGTATCGTCGATCGCAGCTCGGCGATACCGCTTTTCGTGTCTTGTCCCCCGGCAGGCACGCTTTTTATTCCGCAGTCCATTTCAACCTGGAGATCCGCATGAAGCGCACCGTCATCGCAGCAGCCATCCTCGCATCCACGGCCGGCTCGGCCTACGCGGCCGACGCCCACCTGTACGACCTGACTGCCGTGACCGAGGCGGTCGGCGTGTTCGGCGTGGTCGGCCTGTACGGCGCCGCCCACGTCACGAGCAGCGCCGGTGCGCTCATCAACAACAACCAGGCGGTGGTGCTGAACCACGTCTCGCTCGAGCCGCTCGCGCAAAGCTATACCAAGGGCGCGGTGACCACCAGTGTCGACAATGTGTCGGCCAGCACCCGCGTGCAGGGCTCGTCCTATCGTGCCTCGGCGCAGAGCGCCTCGTTCGATGCCTCGATCCAGACCGCCTCCTCGCAATCGAGCTCGCGCAGCGGCAGCAGCTGGATCGCGGGCGGCGCGTACAACACCGCGTCGGCCCAACAGAGCACGACGCTCGACCAGTCGTCGAGCCTGCATCAATCGGGCAACAGCGGCGGCTCGGCCTTCATCGCCGGTGGGGCGGCCGGCGCGGCCGGTACCAGCCAGTCGGCGCAGCTCAGCGGCTACTTCCTGCCGGGCCTGTTCGGCTTCGTGGCGGGCGGCAGCGCCTCGCAGAACGAAAGCGGCTACATCGTCGGCGGCGCCGGCGCGATCTGGGGCGGCACGTCCTACGCGAATGCCTCCGGATCGACGCAGCAGCATGCCGACGCGAGCAGCAGCAGCACGCAGGCCCGCTTCGGCACGGCCTGGAGCGCGGGCGCGACGCAGAGCGAGGCTCATGACAGTTCGAACGCTTCCATCTCGCGACAGGAGCACGCGGAATCGTCGCGCGCCGCGGCCTGGGGCTACAGCAGCACCTACGACTCGACGCGCGTGGCCACCACCGGCAGCCTCACCCAGGTCGTCGACACCGAACAGCCCGGCACGCTGACGGCCACCACCGGCAACAGCGCCGCCACCGGCGTGAAGGGCAACCTCGGCATCAACCTCGCCGAAGGCATCGACAACGTGCAGAGCAACGACGTGTCGCTCGCCTCGGTCGACATCGGCAACGTGTTCGGCAATGCGCAGATCTTCAGCAACCAGTCCTCGGCCGGCCATGCGCGCATCGACAACTTCGTGCTCAATGCCTCGCTCGGCGACGGTTCGCTCGCGCAAGCCTCGGGCAATGTGGGCGTGAACGTGACGGTCGGCGTCGGCAACGTGCAGAACAACAGCCTGGCCGGCTCGATGACCACCGCCAACGCGGCCCAGGCCAGCACGGTCGCGATGCTCGCCACCGACGACAACACCCAGGTGGCGGGTGCCGCCATCAACGGCCGCTTCGTCGGCACCGCGATGCTCGGCGCCAACACGCTCACCGGCGCGACCGGCAACATCGGCGTGAACATCGCCGGCGGCGCGGGCAACCTGCAGCACAACGGCCTGGCGATCGCCGCGCTCAACAGCGGCCACTGAGTGCCGCCACGGCGTCGCGCACCGCGTGACGCCGCTGCATCGAAACCGGCCCGGGTCGCGCGCAGGCGCGTCACGGGCCGCCTCGTCGCGACGGCTCCCGGGCCGCGCGCGGCGAGGCATTCCATAACGGGAGCACCGCCATGGCCATGGCACGCCGCAAGGCATTCGCGCGTATCGAGCCCCGCTCTCGCGGGCGGGCCACGCCGCACCCGCTCCCTGGCCGCCGGAACCGATGATGCTCGACTCCGACACCTCGCTGTCGGCCGGCCCGTTCATCGCGCCGCCGCCGATCGTTCCCGCGGAGTCCGTGATGCGTCCGCTCGTCTATCTGTCGCGCACGCCCGACGCCGCGCTGGTCGCCCACCTGCGCGCGCGCGGCTGGCAGGTCCAGGTCTGCCGCTCCGCGCAGGACACCGTCCGGCGCCCGGGGCAGGACGCCACCAGCGCCGGCATCGTCGATCTCGATGCCTTCGCGCCGCGCGAACTGGCCGCGCTCGAACGCGCGCTGCGCCAGCCGCGGATCGGCTGGATCGCCCTGACCGGCGAGGCCCGCCTGGACGAGCCGGCCGTCAGGCAACTGATCCGTCAGTATTGCTTCGATTACGTCAGGCACCCGGCGCCGCCCGCCACGCTCGACTACCTGGTCGGCCATGCCTACGGCATGATCGCGCTGGGCGAATCCGAGCCGCCGACGGCCGCGGCGGCGGGCGGCGACGAGCAGATGGTGGGCAGTTGCGAAGCCATGCAGCAGTTGTTCCGCACCATCCGCAAGGTCGCCTCGACCGACGCACCCGTGTTCATCGCGGGCGAATCGGGCACCGGCAAGGAGCTCACCGCGGTGGCGATCCACGAGCGCTCGGCGCGCCGCAAGGCTCCCTTCGTCGCCATCAACTGCGGCGCGATCCCCCACACGCTGCTGCAATCGGAACTGTTCGGCTATGAGCGCGGCGCCTTCACCGGTGCGACCCAGCGCAAGATCGGCCGGGTCGAGGCCGCGCATGGCGGCACGCTGTTCCTCGACGAGATCGGCGACATGCCGGTCGACAGCCAGGCCAGCCTGCTGCGCTTCCTGCAGGAAGGCCGCATCGAGCGGCTCGGCGCGCGCGAGTCGATCGCCATTGACGTGCGCGTGCTGTGCGCCACCCATGTCGATCTCGAGGCGGCGGTGCGCGACGGACGCTTCCGCGCCGACCTCTATCATCGGCTGTGCGTGCTGCGCGTCGACGAACCGCCGCTGCGCGAGCGTGGCGGCGATATCGACCTGCTGGCGCGCCATGTGCTGCGCAAGTTCGGCGGCGACGGGGTGCGGCGCATCCACGGCTTCACCGAATGCGCGCTCGACGCGATGCGCCGCTATCCCTGGCCCGGCAACGTGCGCGAGCTGATCAACCGGGTGCGGCGCGCGATCGTGATGGCCGACGGGCGGCTGTTGTCGGCGATGGACCTCGATCTCAGCGACTACGCCTCGCAGCAGGCCGTCACGCTCGCCGACGCGCGCGAGAGCGCCGAGCGCCGCGCGATCGAGGCCGCCCTGCTGCGCCATCGCCATCGGCTGACCGACGCGGCGCTCGAACTCGGCATCTCGCGCGCCACGCTGTACCGGCTGATGGACGCCCATGGCCTGCGCGAGATGGCTCATGGCGACCTGCCGCGCGGGGCGAACGACGACGGCCATGAGGCGCCGGGGCCGGGCGAGACGATGGGCGGCGGGAAGGCCGATGGGATGGCCGAGGACGCAACGGCTTCCGGCCAGGGAGGCCCCGACGCGTCTCGCGAAGACGACGGCGGGGACGACGGCCCAGGGGAGCCGCCTCGTCGCTGAGCGGACCCAGCGGTCGATGAAGCCCGAGCAGGCCGCGCGAGCCTTGCCGCGGCAGGCGATCCGGTAGAATCTCTCGCTTTGCAGCCTGCTCCGGATATCGTCATGACCACCCTGACCCTGATCGTCGCGCGCGCCCGCAATGGCGTGATCGGCCGTGACAGCCAGCTCCCCTGGAAGCTTCCCGAGGACCTGGCCTTCTTCAAGCGCACCACCATGGGCGCGCCGATCGTGATGGGCCGCAAGACCCACGAATCGATCGGCCGCCCCCTGCCGGGGCGCCGCAACATCGTGGTCACGCGCGATGCGGCACGCCGTTTCGAGGGCTGCGAGACGGTCGGCTCGCTGGCCGAGGCGCTGGCCGTGGCCGCGCGCGACGGCGCGGCCGAGGCTTTCCTGATCGGCGGCGCGCAGCTCTATGCCGAAGGGCTCGGCCAGGCCGACAAGCTGATCGTCACCGAGATCGACGCCGATTTCGAGGGTGATGCCGCCTTCCCGGCACCGGATCCGGCCCACTGGCGCGAAGTCTCGCGCGAGACGCATCATGCCGGCGCGCCCAACGACTTCGACTACGCCTTCGTCGGCTACACGCGCCTGGCCCCGGCCTGAGGCCACGCCGCGCCCACAAAAAAACGGCGCCGCATCGAGCGGCGCCGTTTTCGTTCAAGGCTGGCGGGCGGCTGCCCGCCGCGGTCTCACTGCCCCGCGATCGTCATCTGCTCGATCAGCACCGAACCGATTTCCTTGGTGCCGCGCACGATGGTGTCGGCGCCGATCGCGACGATGTGGCGGAACATCTCCTGCAGGGTGCTCGCCACCGTGATCTCCTCCACCGGGTACTGGATCACGCCGTTCTCGACCCAGAAGCCGGCCGCGCCGCGCGAGTAGTCGCCCGTCACGTAGTTCACGCCCTGCCCCATCAACTCGGTCAGCAGCAGGCCGGTGCCGAGCTTCTTGAGCATCGCGTCGAAATCGTCGCCGGCGCGCGTGTTCGTGCTGCGCAGCGCGAGGTTGTGCGAGCCGCCGGCATTGCCGGTGGTCTGCGTGCCGAGCTTGCGGGCCGAGTAGGTCGACAGGAAGTAGCCTTCCACCACGCCGTCCTTGACCACGCTGCGCGCGCGCGTGCGCACGCCTTCCTCGTCGAACGGCGCGCTGCCCATCGCGCGCGGCACGTGCGGATCCTCGACCACCTGCACGTGCGGGGCGAACACCGGCTTGCCGAGGCAGTCGACCAGGAAGCTGGTCTTGCGGTACAGCGCGCCGCCGCTGGTGGCCTGCACGAAGGCGCCGAGCAGCCCGGCCGCGAGCGGCGCCTCGAACAGCACCGGCACCTTGCGCGTATCGAGCCGGCGCGAGCCCATGCGGGCCAGCGCGCGCTCGGCGGCGTAACGGCCGACCGCCTCGGGCGCGGCGAGGTCGTCGGCATTGCGCTTGGAGCTGTACCAGTCGTCGCGCTGCATGTGGCGGCCGCTGCCGGCGATCGGCGCGCAGGCCACGTAGTGGCGCGAATAGGGATAACCGGCGAGGAAACCGCGCGAGGTGGCCAGCACGAACTGCGAATGCTGGGCCGAGACGCTCGCGCCCTCGGAATTGCGGATCTGCGGGCTCACCGCGAAGGCGGCGTCCTCCGAGCGGCGCGCGATCTCGACGGCCTCGTCGGCCGACAGCGCCCAGGGATGGTAGAGATCGAGGTCGCGCGGCTCGGTCTCGAGCAGTTCGGCCTCGGCCAGGCCCGCCGCCTCGTCCTCGGCCGTGAAGCGCGCGATGTTGTAAGCGGCCGCCACGGTGTCCTTCAGCGCGGCCGGGGAGAAGTCCGAGGTGCTGGCATTGCCGCGCTTCTTGCCGATGAACACCGTGACGCCGACCATCTTGTCGCGATTGTGTTCGATGGTCTCGACTTCGCCGCGCCGCACCGACACCGACAGGCCATCGCCTTCCGAGATTTCGGTCGCCGCGTCGGACGCGCCGAGCGCCTTCGCGTGCCGCAGGATGTCCGAGGCGATTTCTTTCAGTTGCTCCTGCGTGTGCGGGAAATGGCGCGCGGGTGCGTCGGTGTGAGCAGGCATCGTCGTGTTGTCCGGTGGCGGGCGGGTCGCCCGCGTGGTTCGAAATAGGCGTATCCCGCGATCATAGCAAGGTCCGGCGCCGGCTACCTATCCAGGCCCCGCCCCTGCCCGGAACCATCGCGCGACCGGCCGGGGCCCGCGCCGCGATACAATCTCGCCCATGAACCGCAAAACCCGTATCCAATCGATCGAGCATGGCGACGACGACGCCGACCATGGCTACGATCGCCCCAGCAAATCCCAGCTGAAACGCGAGATGCATGCGCTGCAGCAGCTCGGCCGCGACTTGGTCGAACTGCCCAAGGACGCCCTCAAGCGCATGCCGATGCCGGAAGCGCTCAACGACGCCGTGCGCGAGGCGCGCCGCATCACCGACCACGAAGGCAAGCGCCGCCAGATGCAGTACATCGGCAAGGTGATGCGCTCGCTGGTCGAGCCCGAGATCGAGGCGCTGCGCACCGCGCTCGACACGCAGCGCGGCGTGAACAAGGCCGCCACCGCGCGCCTGCACTGGATCGAGCGCACGCGCGACCAGTTGCTCGCCGACGACGAGGCGCTCACGCGCTTCATCCGCGACTACCCGGCGGCCGACGCCCAGGAAGGCCGCACCCTGATCCGCAACACCCGCAAGGAAGCCCAGCTCGGCAAGCCGCCGCGCTATTTCCGCGAGCTGTTCCAGTGGATCAAGACCGTCAGCGGCAAGCCCGGCGAGGATGCCGAGGGCGAAGGCGAGCACGACGACGAAGCCGAGCACGATGACGACGAATCGTAAGCACCCCGACGAACTGATCGTCGGCCTGGTCTCGATCAGCGACCGCGCCAGCCGCGGCGACTACCAGGACCAGGGCATCCCGGCGCTGGAGGCGTGGCTCGGCGGCGCGCTGGTCTCGCCCTGGCGGGCCGAGACGCGCCTGATCGCCGACGAGGCGCCGCTGATCTCGGCCACCCTGGTCGAGCTGGTCGACGTGGCCGGCTGCGACCTGGTGCTGACCACCGGCGGCACCGGCCCGGCGCGCCGCGACGTGACGCCGGAAGCCACGCTGGCGGTGGCGACCCGCGACATGCCGGGTTTCGGCGAACAGATGCGCCAGATCAGCCTGCGCTTCGTGCCGACCGCGATCCTGTCGCGGCAGGTGGCGGTGATCCGCGAGACGGCCGATCATGCCGCGCTCGTGATCAACCTGCCGGGGCAGCCGAAATCGATCAAGGAAACGCTGGAAGGCTTGCGCGACGAGGCCGGCAAGGTGGTGGTGCCGGGCATCTTCGCCGCCGTGCCCTATTGCATCGACCTGATCGGCGGCCCCTACATCGAGACGTGCGCGGACGTGACGGCCGCGTTCCGGCCCAAGAGCGCGCAGCGACCGCCGCGCGAAGCCTGAAGGCCGGCCAGGGCCGGCTGAATCCGGCTCAGAACGGCGGCAAAGCGGCCCTTCGGCCGCCCCGCCCGGCTCAGGCGTCCGCGGTACCGGCGCTGGCCGCCGGAATCAGGAAATGCTCGCGGTAGTACTTGAGCTCGTCGATCGACTCGTGGATGTCGGCCAGCGCGGTATGCATCGCGCGCTTCTGGAAACCCTTGTAGATCGCCGGCTGCCAGCGGCGGCACAGCTCCTTGAGGGTGCTGACGTCGAGGTTGCGGTAATGGAAGAAGCTTTCCAGCTCGGGCATCCAGCGCGCCATGAAGCGGCGGTCCTGGCAGATCGAGTTGCCGCACATCGGCGACTTGCCCGGCGACACGTATTGCGCGAGGAAAGCCTGGATCTGCGCGGCCGCCTCGGCCTCGCTCACGGTGGAGGCGCGCACGCGGTCGATCAGGCCCGAACGGCCGTGCGTCGACTGGTTCCAGGCATCCATCCCGGCGAGCGTCTCGTCGCTCTGGTGGATCGCCAGCACCGGGCCTTCCACGGTCTTGTCGAGCGTCGAGTTGGTGACGACCACGGCGATCTCGATGATGCGGTCGCTATCCGGGTTCAAACCCGTCATTTCCATGTCGAGCCAGACGAGATTGAGCTCGTTGCGCACGAGCGTGGCCTGGCCGGCGGATTCGGGGAGTTCGGTCATACGGTTTTCCTGGAAGATCGGCAGCGGCGAGCGCCCTGCCATGGCGGCCGAAGCCTGTTCGAGGTCCGATGAGCGGGCCCCGACCGCAAGAACATATAATTCTCGCATAGATACCACTGGCCACTGGCCTCCCCCGATGTCCGCCTACCCGTTCACCCTGCTGTTCGCCGCCGCCATCCTCGCGATGGTCGGCACCAAGCTCTGGCTCGCCACGCGCCAGATCCGCTTCGTGGCCGCCCATCGCGGCGCGGTGCCCGCCCAGTTCCGCGACACCATCCCGCTCACCGCGCACCAGCGCGCCGCCGACTACACGGTCGCGCGCACCCGGCTGACCATGCTGCAGATCGTCGCCGGCGCGGTGCTGCTGATCGCGCTGACGCTGTTCGGCGGCGTCGGCGCGATCGACCACGCGCTGCGCGGCTGGCTCGGCGGCGGCTACGGCCAGCAGATCCTGCTGATCGCGGCCGTGCTGCTGATCACCAGCGCCGTCGAGATCCCCTTCGACTACGTGCGCCAGTTCGGCATCGAGGGCCGCTTCGGCTTCAACCGCATGACGCGCAAGCTGTTCTTCGCCGACCTGGCCCGCAATACCGCGGTCGGCGCCCTGCTCGGCCTGCCGCTGCTGTTCGTGGTGCTGTGGCTGATGAACCGCGCCGGCCCGCTCTGGTGGCTGTGGACCTGGATCGTCTGGGTCGCCTTCCAGATGCTGGTGCTGGTGCTGTATCCGAGCTTCATCGCGCCGCTGTTCAACAAGTTCGAGCCGCTCGGCGACGAGGCGCTGCGCGCGCGCATCGAGGGCCTGATGAAGCGCTGCGGCTTCGCGGCCAAGGGCCTGTTCGTGATGGACGGCAGCCGCCGCTCCGCGCACGGCAACGCCTACTTCACCGGCTTCGGCGCCGCCAAGCGCATCGTGTTCTTCGACACGCTGCTGGCGCGCCTGTCGGGCAGCGAAATCGAGGCGGTGCTGGCCCATGAGCTGGGCCACTTCAAGCGCCGCCACATCGTCAAGCGCATGCTGGTCACCTTCGTGCTGAGCCTCGCGCTGCTGGCCCTGCTGGGCTGGCTCGCCGGGCGCACCTGGTTCTATACCGGGCTGGGGGCCCTGCCCTCGATGGCGGGCAGCAACGCCGGCCTCGCGCTGACGCTGTTCTTCCTGGCGGTGCCGGTGTTCCTGTTCTTCGTCACGCCGCTGAGCAGCATGAGCTCGCGCAAGCACGAGTTCGAGGCCGATGCCTTCGCGGCCAGCCAGACCGACCGGCAGGACCTCGTCAACGCGCTCGTGAAGCTCTACGAGGACAACGCCTCGACGCTGACGCCGGACCCCGTCTATACCGCCTTCTACTACTCGCATCCGCCCGCCTCGCAGCGGATCGACCGACTGCTGCGCCCGGCATGACGCGCGGCCGTCAGCAAACGCCGGCTCGTCCGGCCAAGGGCGGCGCCGAGCGCCTCGGCGGCCGCGTGATCGCCGCGCACGGGCGCCATTACCTGGTCGCGCCGGCCGACGGCGGGCCGATGCTGCAGTGCTTCCCGCGCGGCAAGAAGAGCGAGGTGGCGGTGGGCGACCGGGTCGTCTACGAGCGCAGCTCGGCCGACCAGGGCGTGATCGTCGAGATCGAGACGCGCCGCAACCTGCTCTATCGCTCCGATCAGTTCAAGTCCAAGCTGTTCGCGGCCAATCTCGACCAGTTGCTGATCGTGCTGGCCACCGAGCCGTATTTCAGCGAGGACCTGCTAGGCCGCGCGCTGATCGCGGCCGAGGCGAACCAGCTCAAGCCGATCGTGGTGCTCAACAAGATCGACGTCGAGGCCGCGCTGCCGGTGGCGCGCGAGCGGCTCGCGCCGTATCGCGAGCTCGGCTACGACGTGGTCGAGCTGTCGGTGAAGGGCGCGCCCGAGGCGACGCTCGAACAGTTGATGCCGCGCCTGGCCGGCCATTCGACGATCCTGCTGGGCCAGTCGGGGATGGGCAAGTCGACCCTGGTGAACCTGATCGTGCCCGAGGCCGAGGCCGCCACGCGCGAGATCTCGGCGGCGCTGAACAGCGGCCGCCACACCACCACCTTCACGCGGCTCTATCCGCTCGCCGACGGCGGCGCCCTGATCGATTCGCCGGGTTTCCAGGAGTTCGGGCTCTACCACCTGACCGAAGGCCAGTTCGAGCGCGCCTTCCCGGAATTCCGGCCGCTGCTGGCCGATTGCCGCTTCTACAACTGCCATCACCTGCACGAGCCGGGCTGCGCGATCCTGGCGGCCGTCGAGGATGGGCGGATCGCGAAATCGCGTCATGCGCTGTACGCGCAACTGGTCCACGAGGCCAGCCAGATCGTGCGCTGAAGGCGCACGCTGCCCGCCCGGCCCGCCTCGCGTCGATGCGCTTCACCGCCCCCGACCTCGCCACCGCCCACCACTGGGTCAATGTGCTGGACGCGGCCGGGATCGGCTGCGAGTTGCACAATCGCTTCGCGACCGGCGCGCTGGGCGGGCTGCCGCCCGATCAGTGCGCGCCCGAGATCTGGCTACACGACGAGCGCGACACGGCGCTGGCGCGGCGCATCCTCGAGGCGGCGCGCTCGGGACCGCCGGCGGGCGCGACGCGCTGGCGCTGCGGCGGCTGCGGCGAGGTGCTCGACGCGCAGTTCACGGCCTGCTGGCATTGCGGGCGAACCCGCGATCCGCGTGACGAGGAAGCCGGACCGGCGGATTGAGCGCCGGCTCGACCGGCGGCCCGGAAACGAAAAAGCCGGCTTCGCGTGAGCCGGCTTTTTCGTTGGGGAGGCGCTGCCGCCTCCCGGCCATCGTCGTGCTGGCGCTCAGGACACCCAGACGGCGAGCGTGAGCATCAGCAGCAGGATCATCCAAAGGATCACGGCGCGCCAGACCAGGCCGACCGCCGATTGCAGGGTGCGCGGCGTGCAGTCGTCGCCGACCGACAGCGGGCCGCTGTCGCCCACCGACAGGGCATCGACGCTGGAAGGCTCGGCCAGCGGACCGGCCAGCCGCGCGCCCAGCGCACCGCTGCCGGAGGCCAGCAGCACGCCGTCGTTCGAATCGGGCCATTGGCGCGTGTGGTTGCGCCAGGCGTAGATCGCATCCTCGAAATTGCCGACGATGGCGAAACCCAGCGCGGTCAGCCGCGAGGGAATCCAGTCGATCACGAAGAAGGCGCGCTGCGCGAAATTCGAGAACGCCTCGGTGCGATCGTCGGTCGGCACCGACCAGCTGCGCGACAGGTATTCGGCGATCCGGTACAGCACCGCGCCGGCCGGGCCGAACGGCAGCACGAACCAGAAGAACACGCCGAACACGTGCCGGTGCGAGGCCACCACGGCGTGGATCAGCGTATGACGGACGATCTCGCCGACCGGCATGTCGACCGTGTCCATGCCGGTCCATTCGGCCAGCACCTCGCGCGCACGCGGCACGTCGTCGTTGTTGAGGGCGAGATGGATGTCTGTGAAGTAATGGCTGAACTGGCGGAAGCCGAGCGTGAAATAGACCACCACCACGTTCCAGACGAAGGCGAACGCGAAGCTGAGCTTGAACAGCAGGTAGTAGACCAGCGCGACCGCCAGCACCCAGGGCACCACCACCACCAGCCAGGCCAGCACGCCATGCTTCTTCTTGCCGGCGTCGAAACCATGCGCCGCGGTTTCCGCATGGAACTGGAACAGCGCGAAGACCGGGTTACCCGGCGACAGCGCGCGCACCTGCTCGATGATGAGGGCGAGGAGAACCGAAAAGAAAGTCATGCGAAAGGCCGTGCCGTTCTGGGTTATACGATTTTTCGCATAACGATAGCACAGCGGACCCGCGCGAGGGTTCGGGTCCGCCTCGTCGGTTCGGCTCGTGCGGGCATCGGTTCAGGGCTGCGCGGCAAGGAAACGGTACAGATTGCGCAACATGCCGGCGGTTGCCCCCCAGATGAAGTAATGGCCGTCGTCGCGCCCGTTCGGATAGGGCATCGCAAAAAAACGACGCTCGCCGCCTTCCCACTTGAACAGGCGCACTTCATGACGCTCGGGCGCCATCAGGAAGGCCAGCGGCACCTCGAAGATCTCGGCGACCTCGAGCGTGTCGGCTTGCACGGTGAAGGGCGGATGCACGATGCCAACCACCGGCGTCACGCGATAGCCGGTGCCCGTCAGGTAGTCGGGCAGCGCGCCCAGCACCTCGACGTGCTCGCGGTCGAGCGCGATTTCCTCGCGGGCCTCGCGCAGCGCGGTGGCGGTCGAATCGGCGTCGCTAGGTTCGTGGCGCCCGCCCGGGAAACTGATCTGCCCGGGATGGTCGGTCAGGTGATCGGCGCGCTGTGTCAGCAACACGGTGAGGCCATCGGCACGCGCCACCAGCGGCACCAGCACGGCGGCGATGCGCGGATCGCCCTGCTCGCCCAGGCGCGCCTCGGCCGGCTCCTGCGTCCACGCGTGATGTTGCGCGAAACGCTCGCGCAAACCCACCGGCGTCAGCACCGAATCGGGAACGCGCGGCAGGCCGGCGCCCGTCGATTCGACGGGCAGCACTTCGGGGTCGATGATCGGGCGACGTATCACGGGGGGGCGCTCGCGGAAAAGTCTGACGGAAACCGTATTGTCGCGCCGGAATAAAAAAAGCACCCGGGTGGGTGCTTTTTCCTTACAGCATTTACGCCTGCTCTTGCTGGGTAGCTGCCGTGCGATCCTTCGACACCAGCTTTTCCTTGATTCGAGCCGACTTGCCCGAACGCTGACGCAGGTAGTACAGCTTGGCACGGCGGACATCGCCGCGACGCTTGACGACGATGCTCGCGAGCAGCGGCGAGTACGTCTGGAACGTACGCTCGACGCCTTCGCCCGACGAAATCTTGCGGACGATGAAAGCCGAGTTGAGGCCACGGTTGCGCTTCGCGATCACGACGCCTTCGTAAGCCTGAACGCGCTTGCGGTTACCTTCCACCACGTTCACGTTCACGATCACCGTATCGCCGGGGGCGAATTCGGGGATCGTCTTGCCTGCGAGCGCGCGCTCGATCTCTTCCTGCTCAAGTTTTGCGATCAGATTCATTACTGACTCCCAATGCCATCTTGTCGGCGTTTGCGCCCGTCCGTTCCCGGACTCGGCCCCGATAGAGGATGGATTCACAACTGGCGCCGCGCACGCGTGCGCGACACCGCCTTGGTTCCCGGAGCACCGCCGGAACGCCTCAGGTCGAGGCCTTCCTCGCGGCCTTCGCGAGACTTGCGAGCCAGGCCTCGTCGGCCCGACTCAACAACTGCTGGCTGCGCGCCCGTTCGATCAGGTCGGGGCGCTTCAACCACGTATTGCGCAACGCTTCCTGGCGCCGCCACTTCTCGATTTCCGCGTGATGGCCGCCGAGCAGCACATCGGGCACGCGCACGCCGTCGTATTCCTCGGGACGCGTGTAATGCGGGCAATCGAGCAGGCCATCGACGAAGCTGTCCTGCACGGCCGATTGCGCGTCGTTCAGCACACCGGGCAAGAGCCGCACCACCGCGTCCATCAAGGCCATCGCCGGCAGTTCACCGCCCGACAGCACGAAATCGCCGAGGCTGATTTCCTCGTCGACGCAACGATCGAGCAGACGCTGGTCGATCGCCTCGTAGCGGCCGCAAAGCAGCACCACGCCGGGCTCGTCGGCCATCCGCACCACCCGCTCGTGGGTGAGCGGCGCGCCTTGCGGCGACATCATCACGACCCGCGTGGACGCGATCCCCTGCTCCGCCTGCGCGGCCTTCGCCGCGCCGATCGCCGCTTCCAGCGGCTTGGCCAGCATCACCATGCCGGGGCCGCCGCCGTAGGGACGATCGTCGACCGTGCGGTAATTGTCGGTCGTGAAATCGCGCGGGTTCCACGTGCGCAAGCCGAAACGCCCCTGCTTGACGGCCCGGCTGGTGATACCCCAGTCGGTCAGCGCATGGAACATCTCGGGAAAGAGCGTGACGACATCGAACTGCATCGCGCGCTCCTTTGCGTCGTTCATTTCAGTAATCGGCTTCCCAATCGACGACGATACGCTTCGCCGCCTGATCGACCGTCTTCACGTACACGCCGACGAACGGGATCAGCCGCTCGCCGCGCACGGGCTTGCCATCCTTGCCGCTGGCAGGATAGTCGACCCGCATGATCGAGTGCACGCCGTTGTCGATCATGTCACCGACGCGACCGAGTTCGACACCCGCCTCGTTGACGACATCCAGGCCGATCAGGTCGACCCAGTAGAATTCGTCCGCGTCGAGCGCCGGGAAATCCTCGCGACGCACGTAGACGCGGTAGCCACGCAAGGCCAGCGCCTGATCGCGATCGGCCAGGCCGGCCAAATGCGCGACGACGGTATCGCTGTGGAACTTGGATTGCGTGATGCCGACTGCCAGGCGCTCGGCGCCCTTCTCGAACCACCAGGTACGGGCCTTCAGCAGCGCATCGCCGCCGCGACCGGCACCGGCATGCGGTGCGATCTTGACCCAGCCCTTCAGGCCGTAGGCATCGACGATCGCGCCGACCTCGACCGCATCGTCAGGCCAGGACTGCGCCGCAGCGAGGCGCTCCGAGCTCGGGACCGGCTTGTCACCTGCTGCCTCCGGTTTCGCGCCACCCTTGGCGGGTGCGCGCTCTGCCGGCTTGCGGACGAACACGCCAAACGTGGAGGCTTCGCGTGTGCCGCGCTTTGCATCACCGGATGAATCGTGACCGGACATTCAGACCACCTCGCGGCCGCGACCACCGGAAAACGGCGCCATATGACTTAGGCGACCGGTTGTGCCTTTGCCGCTTCCTTCACGAGGCGGGCGACGGTCGGCGACAGTTGTGCGCCAACGCCTTGCCAGTACGTCAGGCGATCCTGGGCGATACGCAGCGATTCGCCCTTGGTGGCGACCGGGTTGTAGAAGCCGACGCGCTCGATGAAACGGCCGTCACGACGGTTGCGCGAATCGGTAGCGACGATGTTGTAGAACGGGCGCTTCTTCGAGCCGCCGCGAGCCAGACGGATGATAACCATATGAAGTCCTTCGGAAAACCGGGTTCGAAACTGCTGAAACACGCGATTATAGCTGGAAACCGACGGCATAACAAACACTTACCGTACAAAAAAGCGCGGGGCCCCGAAAACCCGGCCCGCTGCCGATTCCCGCCCGAGCGCCTACACTTGCTGGACCGTGCCGCCGCGCACGCTCTTCCCGGATCGTCCATGCGCGCTCCAGCCCCCCGCCTCGTCCCACGTGTCAGCTCACGCCTCTCGGCGCGTCTCGCGCCTACCAGCCGCCGCTTCGCCGCCGCGCGGCGGCGCCTGCGGGCCGCCGGCGCCGCCTGCCTGGCCGCCTGTCTGGTCCTGGCAACAAGCCTTGCCGGAGCCGCGCCGCCGCCCGTCGAACGGCTCAAGCTGCCGCCGGGCTTCCACGCCGAGGTGTTCGCGGCCGATCTCGCCAATGCCCGCGAAATGGCCTGGTCGCCGCGCGGCATCCTGTACGTGGGCTCCACCGAGGGCAGCGTGCATGCGCTGACGGTTCGCGACGGCCGCGTGGTCGCGCGCCACGTGGTGGCCAGCGGGCTGGAGATGCCGGTCGGCGTGGCCTGGCGCGACGGCGCCCTCTATATTTCCGCGATCTCGCGGATCCTGCGGCTCGACGGCATCGACGAGCGGCTCGACCAGCCGCCCAAGCCGGTGGTCGTCACCGACAAGTTGCCGAGCGAGCGGCAGCATGGCTGGAAATTCATCGCCTTCGGGCCGGACGGCAAGCTCTACGTTCCGGTTGGCGCGCCCTGCAACATCTGCGAACCGGATCGCGACCGCTACGCGATGATCGGGCGCATGAACGCCGACGGCAGCGACTACCAGAGCTTCGCGCGCGGCGTGCGCAATACGGTGGGCTTCGACTGGCACCCCGTCACGCACGAACTCTGGTTCACCGACAACGGCCGCGACATGCTCGGCGACGACGTCCCCGACGATGAACTGAACCGCGCCCCGCGCGCCGGCCTCGACTTCGGCTATCCCTATTGCCACGCCGGCGACGTAGCCGACCCGCAATACGGCAAGGGCCACCCCTGCAGCGGCTTCACGCCGCCGGCGCTGAAGCTGGGCGCGCACGTCGCCGCGCTCGGCATGCGTTTCTATACCGGTTCGATGTTCCCGGCCGACTATCGCAACACGATCTTCATCGCCGAGCATGGCTCCTGGAACCGCAGCAGCAAGTCCGGCTACCGCGTGGTGCGCGTGAGCACCGGCCCGGACGGCGGCAAGCCACGCATGGAGGTGTTCGCGCAGGGCTGGCTGCAGCCGGGCGAGCAGGTCTGGGGACGCCCGGCCGACGTGCTGCCGCTGCCCGACGGCTCGCTGCTGATCAGCGACGACTACGCCAACGCGATCTACCGGATCACTTATACCGGGCACTGAGCGCGGTCGGGTGACCGACCCTCCATCGCATCGTAGAATGGCTGGCGGCATCGCCCCGGTGGCGATGCCGCCCTGAACCTCGAAAGCCCCATTCGCGCTGCCCCTGCCCCGGTCCGCCATGCCATCCCAGTCGCCGCGTTTCCGCTCGAAGACCCTCGCCGCCGCCCTTGCCTTCCTGTTCGGCTCGCTCGGCGCGCATCGCTTCTATCTATATGGACAGCGCGACCCGGTCGGCTGGGCGCACCTGCTCGGCATCGTGCTGGGCGTGCCGGGCCTGCTGCTGCTCGTCGCCACCGCGCGCGCCTCGCTGCTCGGCTGGTGCCTGGCGGTGCCCGGCGCGATCTCGCTGTTCGCCGCCTTCCTGACCGCGATCGTCTACGGGCTGCGCGCCGACGAGAAGTGGGATGCGCAATTCAATGCGCAAAGCGAGCAAAGCAGTCGCTCGGGCTGGACCGTGATCTTCGTGGTGATCTTCTCGCTGCTGATCGGCGCCTTCCTGTTGATGACGGCGCTGGCGCTGTCGTTCCAGACCTATTTCGAATCGCAGGTGCAGGCCGCCAGGGAGCTATCGCAATAAGCGGCCGAGACAAGCAACCGAGACAAGCTGCCTAGAACAGGCTCAGTTGCGGCGTGGCCGGCGCCTTAGGCCGCTCGGGCGCGCGGAACTGCGTGAAATCGAGGATACCGCGCGTGCGCTCGTTGAGCCCGAGACGCTTGACCGCCTTCTGGAAGCGCTGCTTCAACAGGTCGGCCCACAATCCTTCCCCCTTCATCCGGCTGGCGAAATCGGACTCGTAGTCCTTGCCGCCGCGCATGTCGCGCACCCGCGCCATCACACGCTCGGCCCGGTCGGGGAAATGCGCGCCCAGCCACTCGCGGAACAGCGGCGCCACCTCCCAGGGCAGGCGCAGCACGATGTAGCTCGCATGGGTGGCGCCGGCCTCGACGCAGGCCTCCAGCACGCGCTCCATGTCGGGCTCGGTGACGAACGGGATCACCGGCGCGATGCTGACCCCGACCGGCACGCCCGCCTCGGCCAGCGCGCGGATCGTGCGCAACCGACGCGAAGGCGTGGCCGCGCGCGGCTCCAGCGCGCGCGCCAGGTCGGCGTCGAGCGTGGTGATCGTGACGGCCGCCATCACCTGGCCGCGTTCTGCCATCGGCGCGAGCAGGTCGAGATCGCGCTCGATCAGCGAGGACTTGGTGATCGCCGCGAAGGGCTGGCCGTGATCGTGCATCACCTGGATCACCTCGCGCGTGATGCGACGCTCGCGCTCGCAGGGCTGGTAGGCGTCGGTATTGACGCCGAGCGCGATCGGCTCGGGCACGTAGCCGCGCTTGCCGAGCTCGCGCTCCAGCAGTTCCGCCGCATTGACCTTGGCATAGATCCGGCTCTCGAAATCGAGGCCCGGCGACAGGCCGAGGTAGCTGTGGGTCGGCCGCGCGAAACAGTAGATGCAACCATGCTCGCAGCCGCGATACGGATTCAGCGAGACATTGAAGGGAATATCGGGCGAGGCGTTGCGCGTCAGGATGCTCTTGGCGCGCTCGTCGAACACCTGGGTGCGCAGCGCGGGACGCGCCTCGTCGTCCTCGCCGAGCCAGCCGTCGTCGACACCCTCGCGCTGGTCGGTCTCGTAGCGGCCCTGCAGGTTGCCCACGGCGCCGCGCCCCTTGCGCGGCACGGGCGGCGCCACCGGATATTCGGTATCGGATCGATCGCTCATCACGCCTCTTCGTCACGGCAGGCGCAAGCGAAATATTGCCGCGCCAGATACTGTGTATTTATACAGTATTCCGACGTGCGCTGCCAAGCCGGATTCCGGCCGTTCGACGATTCGGGCGCGGGCCGGCCGCGATCAGTCGTCGACGGCGATGCTCAGCGTCTCCTTGATCTCCTCCATCACCACATAACTCTTCGACTGCACGGCCCCAGGCAGTTGCAGCAGGATGTCGCCGAGCAGCTTGCGGTAATCTGCCATCTCGCCGATGCGGGCCTTGATCAGGTAGTCGAAATCACCCGACACCAGGTGGCACTCGAGCACTTCGTCGATCCTCATCACCTCGCGACGGAACTGCTCGAACATGTTGCCGCTCTTGTGGTCGAGCGTGATCTCGACGAACACCAGCAGCGCCGCGCCAAGCTGGGCCGGGTCGACGCGCGCGTGATAGCCGGTGATCACGCCGTCGCGCTCCATGCGGCGCACGCGCTCGATGCAGGGCGTGACGGTCAGGCCGACCTGCTCGGCCAGGTCCTTCATCGCCATGCGGCCGTCCTGTTGCAGCAGGCGCAGGATCCGGCGGTCCAGCTTGTCCAGCGCGCGTACCGGTTGACGTTGAGTTCTCATGCTGTTTTTTCTGAAAATCGAAAAAATACAATAACAAAAACTGGGACGTCGACAATACCATAGCGAAAAAAACCAGGTCGGAACGTGCAGGCAGTGGCGTGGCAACGCCCCCGGCGGGTTCCGCTTTTTTTCGTCTGGAGCAGCTATGCGTGTGGTGATTCTGGGAAGCGGCGTGGTGGGCGTGACGAGCGCGTATTATCTGGCACGCGCCGGCCATGAGGTGACGGTGATCGATCGCGAGGCGGGCCCCGCGCTCGAGACGAGCTTTGCCAACGCGGGCCAGATCTCGCCCGGCTACGCCGCCCCCTGGGCCGCGCCCGGCGTGCCGCTGAAGGCCGTCAAGTGGATGTTCGAGAAGCATGCGCCGCTGGCGATCCGTCTGGACGGCACGCGCTTCCAGTTGCAGTGGATGTGGCAGATGCTGCGCAACTGCACCGCCGAGCGTTATGCGGTCAACAAGGGCCGCATGGTGCGCCTGGCCGAATACAGCCGCGACTGCTTCCAGGCGCTGCGCGCCGACACCGGCATCGCCTACGAAGGACGCACCGGCGGCACGCTGCAACTGTTCCGCACCCAGGCGCAATTCGACGGTGCCGCGAAGGACATCGCGGTGCTGCGCGACGCGAACGTACCGTTCGAACTGCTGACGGCCGACCAGTTGAAGAATGCCGAGCCGGCGCTCGCCGCGGTCTCGCACAAGCTGACCGGCGGCCTGCGCCTGCCCGGCGACGAAACCGGCGACTGCCAGTTGTTCACCACGCGCCTGGCGGCGATGGCCGAGGAACTCGGCGTGCAGTTCCGCTACAACACGCCGATCGACGCACTGGCGATCGCCGGCGGCCGGATCGCCGGCGTGCAATGCAGCGGCGAGCTGGTGCGCGGCGATGCCTACGTGGTCGCGCTCGGCTCGTATTCGACGCGCTTTCTGTCGAACATCGTCAAGATCCCGGTCTACCCGCTCAAGGGTTATTCGATCACGGCGCCGATCGTCGACGCGGCCGCCGCGCCGGTGTCGACCGTGCTCGACGAGACCTACAAGATCGCGATCACGCGTTTCGACTCGCGCATCCGCGTGGGCGGCATGGCCGAGATCGCCGGCTTCGACAAGCGCCTGAACCAGGCCCGTCGCGAGACGCTCGAAATGTGCGTCAACGACCTGTTCCCGGGCGGCGGCGATACCTCGAAGGCCAGCTTCTGGACCGGCCTGCGCCCGATGACGCCGGACGGCACGCCGATCGTCGGCCGCACCCCCGTGCCGAACCTGTTCCTGAACACCGGCCACGGCACGCTGGGCTGGACCATGTCCTGCGGCTCGGGCCAGTTGCTGGCCGACCTGATGTCGGGCAAGAAGCCGGCGATCCAGGCCGACGACCTGTCGGTCCACCGCTATCTCGACGAGACCGTCGGCAAGCCGCGCCCCGCCTACGCCTGAGCACGTCATAGCACTGGCTCGATGCAAGAAGGGCACCCGCAAGGGTGCCCTTCTTCATTTTCGCGTCCCGCCGAGCCGCCGGCCCCGGCAGGACAAAACAGCCTTCCTCAGAACTGGTCCTCGGTCAGCGCCAGCACGCTGTCCTGGCCGGTCGCGCTGACGATCGACGCGGCAATCGCCGGCGCCTGCACCAGCACGTGCTGGGCATAGAACTGCGCGATCGCGATCTTCGCGTCGTGGAAGGCCGGATCGTCCGCGCGCCGTGCCTGCGCGGCGAGCAACGCGCGTCCCATCTGCCAGCCGCACAGCACGATGCCGGCCAGCTTCAGGTAGGGAACGCTGCCGAGGAACACCGCGTTCGGATCGCCCTTGGTGTTGGCGACCACGAACTCGACCGCGGCCGCCAGCGACTTCGCGCCGTCGGCGAGATGGCGGCGCATCGCGGCGAAGGCCGGCGTGTCCTGCGCGCCGAGCGCCTCGACGGTCTCGTCGATCCCGGCGAGCAGCGACTTCGCGACGGCGCCGCCGTCACGCACGGTCTTGCGGCCCACCAGGTCGTTCGCCTGGATCGCCGTGGTGCCTTCGTAGATCGCCAGGATGCGCGCGTCGCGATAGTACTGCGCCGCGCCCGTCTCCTCGATGAAGCCCATGCCGCCGTGCACCTGTACGCCGAGGCTGGCGACCTCGTTGACCATCTCGGTGCTCCAGCCCTTCACGACCGGCACCAGATACTCGTAGATGGCCTGGCGACGCGCGCGCTCGGCTGCGTCGGGATGCGCGTGCGCCTGGTCGCTGTGCGCGGCGGCGACATAGGCCAGCGCACGCGCGCCTTCGGTCATCGCGCGCATGGTGCCGAGCATGCGGCGCACGTCGGGATGATGAATGATGGTGACCGACTGCTTGGCCGAGCCGTCCACCGGGCGGCTCTGCACGCGCTCCTTCGCGAACGCGGCGGCCTTCTGGTAGGCGCGGTCGGCCACGCCGATGCCCTGCATGCCGACGCCGAAGCGCGCGGCGTTCATCATGATGAACATGTATTCGAGGCCGCGGTTCTCCTCGCCGACCAGGTAGCCGATCGCGCCGCCGTGATCGCCGTATTGCAGCACCGCGGTCGGGCTCGCCTTGATGCCGAGCTTGTGCTCGATCGACACGCAATGGACGTCGTTGCGCTCGCCGAGGCTGCCGTCTTCCTTGACCAGGAACTTCGGCACGATGAACAGCGAGATGCCCTTCACGCCCTCGGGTGCGCTCGGCGTGCGTGCCAGCACCAGGTGGACGATGTTGTCCGCCATGTCGTGCTCGCCCCAGGTGATGAAGATCTTGGTGCCGAACACCTTGTAGCTGCCGTCGCCCTGCGGCTCGGCGCGCGAGCGCACCAGCGCGAGGTCGGAGCCGGCCTGCGGCTCGGTCAGGTTCATGGTGCCGGTCCACTCGCCCGAGATCAGCTTCGGCACGTAGCGCGTCTTCTGCTCGTCGGTGCCGGCCGTCAGCAGCGCCTCGATCGCGCCGTCGGTCAGCAGCGGGCACAGCGCGAAGGACAGGTTCGAGGCGTTCAGCATCTCGATGCAAGGCGTGGCGATCAGCTTGGGCAGGCCCTGGCCGTCGTACTCGGTGGGATGCTGCAGCCCTTGCCAGCCGCCCGCCACGAACTGGCGGAAGGCTTCGCCGAAACCGGCCGTCGCCGTCACGGCGCCCTGGCTCCATGAGCTCGGCTGCTTGTCGCCTTCGACGTTCAGCGGCGCCAGTACCTCGCCGCAGAACTTCGCCGACTCGTCGAGCACGGCCTGCGCCGTGTCGAAGCCGGCATCCTCGAAGCCGGGCAGCTTCGCGACGTCGTCGATGCCGGCCAGCTCCTTCATCACGAACAGCATGTCCTTGACGGGCGCGATATAGCTCATGGTGCTCCTCTCCTCTGTCTGCTTATGGGTAAAAAAAGGGGCGCTTGCCGCGCCCCTTGGTCGTGGTGCTCAGCGCCTCGTCACCGATGCGCGATGCCGCCCGCGGCTCAGCCGAGCGCGGACACCAGCTCCGGCACCACCGTGAACAGGTCGCCGACGATGCCGTAGTCGGCCACGCTGAAGATCGGCGCTTCCTCGTCCTTGTTGATCGCCACGATCACCTTCGAGTCCTTCATCCCGGCCAGATGCTGGATCGCACCCGAGATGCCCACCGCGATGTACAACTGTGGCGCCACGATCTTGCCGGTCTGCCCCACTTGATAATCGTTCGGCACGTAGCCCGCGTCGACCGCCGCGCGCGAGGCGCCCAGCGCCGCCGACAGCTTGTCGGCCAGCGGCTCCAGTACCTTCGTGTAGTTCTCGCCGCTGCCCAGCCCGCGGCCGCCCGACACGATGATGTTCGCGCTGGTCAGCTCCGGACGATCGAGCTTGGTCACTTCACGGTTCACGAACTGCGACTTTTCGAAAGCAGGAGCCGCCTCGATCTTCTCCACCGACGCGCTGCCGCCTTCGGCCGCCACCGGATCGAAACCCGTCGAGCGCACCGTGATCACCTTGATCGCATCGCTCGACTGCACCGTCGCGATCGCGTTGCCGGCGTAGATCGGGCGCTCGAAGGTATCGGCGCTGTCCACTGCCGTGATGTCCGAGATCTGCG
>NZ_VWWK01000082.1:0-28711 GCF_011753035.1 Burkholderia sp. Ax-1720
GAGCGGGCGGCGCTCGCCGGCATGGGGGCCGGTGCGTTCGCGCCCCGGTTCGCCGTGCCACAATAGCCGGTCGCGGCGGCGGCCGCGCGCCGTGCTCGACTGCCCGCGCCCCAGGGCCCGCTCCCCAGCCCGCTTCACCGCCCGCCGCCCGCCTTCCGTTCGATCTCGCAAGCTGACAGGATTCGCTCATGACGTCTTTGCTGAAAGTTGGTCTGATGGGTTTCGGTTTCGCCGGCGCCACCTTCCACGCGCCGGTGATCGCGCACAGCGGCCGCACGCAGGTGGCCGCGATCGCCACCGGGCAAGCCGACAAGGCGCGCGCCGCGTACCCGGAGGCGGCCGTGGTCGCCGATTTCGACGCGCTGCTCGGGCTCGCCGAGCTCGACTGCGTGGTGATCGCCACGCCCAACGACACCCACTTCGATCTGGCCCGCCGCGCGCTCGAGGCCGGCAAGCACGTGGTGGTCGACAAGCCCGTCACGCTCAGCTCGGCCGAGGCGCGCACGCTGGCGCGCCTGGCGGCCGACCGCGCCCTGGTGTTCGCGCCCTTCCACAACCGTCGCTGGGACGGCGACTTCCTCACCGTGCGCGAGCTGGTGGCGAGCGGCGAGTTGGGGCGCCTGACGCTGTTCGAATCGCACTTCGACCGCTTCCGCCCGCAGATTCGCCAGCGCTGGCGCGAGGACGCCACGCGCGGCGGCGGCCTGCTGTTCGACCTCGGCCCGCACCTGATCGACCAGGCGCTGGTGCTGTTCGGCCGGCCCGAGACGGTCGGCGCCACGGTGCGCGCGCGCCGCGACGGCGCGGCGGCGGCCGACTTCGTGCACCTGGTGCTGGGCTACGCGAACCATGAAGTGATCCTGCACGCGAGCGCGCTGGCCGCGATCGAGGCGCCGCGCTTCACCGTGCTCGGCACGCGCGGCGGCTACCAGAAGTTCGGCCTCGATACCCAGGAGGACCAGCTCAAGGCCGGCCTCACGCCCGACGACGTCGAGTTCGGCGGCGGCAATCCGCCCGGCGTGCTGCACCTGCTGGACGGCGAGGTCGAGACCGAGCGGCCGGTGCCCACCCTCGACGGCCAGTACGCCGAGTTCTACCGCGCGCTGGCCGCCTCGGTGCAGGATCGCGCGCCGTTCCCGGTGCCGGCCCAGGACGCGGTGGACGTGATGGCCATCATCGAGCTGGCCGAGCGCAGCGAGCGCGAGGGCCGTCGCCTGCCGTTCGCCAGCGAGCCGTTCTGACCCTGCGCGCCGCGCCCGGGCGGCAGCTCGCCGGCCGCGAACAACATTCGGTTACAAAACAACGGGGAACCGGCTTCCGTTTCGGACAGGTCTGAAGCATGCTTCCCCGGCCGGCCCCTCGCGGGCCGGCTTCGCTTTGCAAGACGCCGTTTCGCACGGCCCGGATCTTGCGCCTCACCGATTCGCCATAGGAGAACGATTCATGCAACGGCTGATCCGTGCGGCCCTCGGCGCCGCCCTCGTCGCCTCGCTGGCCGCGTGCGTCGTCACGCCGCCGCCGAAGCGGCCGGCGCCGCGTCCACGCCCCGTTCAACCGATCCCCGTCCAGCCGCCGCCCCCGCCGCCGCAACCCGCTCCGCCGCCGATCGGCGTGGAGCGCATGAACGGCATCCTGGGCCGCATCGACAGCCTCGGCAACCGCATCGATTCGCGGGTGAACGGCGGCGCCTATCCGCCGCCGCAGGGCGAGGCGCTGCATCGACGCCTCGACGTGATCCGCCAGGAAGCCAACGACATGAGCGCGCAGCATGGCGGCGGGCTGACCGCCGACGAGCAGCGCGTGCTGAACCAGGAACTCGACACGGCCGCGCGCGCGATCGGCGTCTGAGACGGGCTGGGCGGCTCGCTCGGGCCGCCTCGCGACATGGCCCCTCGGCAGGCGGCCCGGCTCGATCGAATCGGCGAGCCGCCGGCTCGGGCTTTCCACGCTGTCCACGCCTCGCGCTTTCCACCCATGCCGGCATCGCGCCGGCTGCCCGCCCGGGCCCGCGCCATGCGGCTGCGGCCGCCACTTGTCCACCGCCGAACGCGACTTGTCCAGCGCTTGTCCACGGCTTGCTCCCAGCTTGTCCACCGGCTTTTCCACCGCCTTATCCACGCGCATCGCCCGGCTTATCCACGACTTGCCCACGACTTGTCCCCGCTTTATCCCGAGCTTGTCCCCTGATTCATCCACCGGCTTGTCCACAGCTTCAGGCACGCTTGTCCTCGCTCGATCCACAGGCTGTCCACCGACTTGTCCCCAGGCGGCACGCCGCTGCCGACAGCCGCGCCGCGAGGTCCGCGGCCGGCATCCGTGCCCTGCCCGCCTGCCGCCAAGCGACGTGAATTTGCGCAAATTGACAAGCCCTTTGGCCTCGCGTACATTCGCCGGCACGCGTCGGGAGAGCGTGCGACAGCCTGGATTCCGGGCCGCCGCGCCGCCGAAGGGGCACACCCACAAACTCTCAGGCAAAAGGACCGACCGCGTCGGAACACATACGCGCAGCCCAGGTTGCGCGTCAGGTTTTTCGTACTCTGGAGAGCGGCAGTAGCCACGTGCGCGAGCATCGGCAGGCTGCCCACCGAAGGGGCGCGCACCGGCCGGTCAACGGCGGTGCAATCTCTCAGGTATCGAGGACAGAGGGGCTGGCAAGGAACCACGGGCGCGTCGCGCGCCGGCGGCTCACCCACTTGCCGAATCGTTTTCGCGTCCGGGCACCCGCCCGCACGGAACCTCGAGGCCCCGATGACCGCACTCAAACACACCCCGCTCCACGCCGCGCATGCCGCGCTCAACGCCCGCATGGTCGATTTCGGCGGCTGGGACATGCCCGTCAACTACGGCTCCCAGCTGGAAGAGCATCGCGCCGTGCGCACCGATGCCGGGATGTTCGACGTGTCCCACATGTGCGTGGTCGATTTCCGCGGCGAGCGCGCCCGCGCCTTCTTCGAGCACGCCATCGCCAACAACGTCGGCAAGCTGCACACGCCCGGCAAGGCGCTCTACTCCTGCCTGCTGAACCCCGAAGGCGGCGTGATCGACGACCTGATCGTCTACTACTTCACCGAAACCTTCTTCCGCACCGTGGTCAACGCGGGCACCGCCGAGAAGGACATCGCCTGGTTCCAGCGCCTCAACGAGGAGGGCGGCTTCGGCCTCGAGATCACGCCGCGCCGCGAGCTGGCGATCGTCGCCGTGCAGGGCCCGAACGCCCGCGCCAAGGCCTGGGACACGGTGCCCGCCGCGCGCGCCGCCACCAGCGAACTGAAACCCTTCAACGCCGCCCAGGTGGCCGGCACCCCGTTCGGCGACCTGACCGTGGCGCGCACCGGCTATACCGGCGAGGACGGCTTCGAGATCATCGTGCCGGCGGCTCACGTGCAAGCGCTGTGGGACGCGCTGATCGCCCACGGCGTGCGCCCGGCCGGGCTCGGCGCGCGCGACACGCTGCGCCTGGAGGCCGGCATGAACCTCTACGGCCAGGACATGGACGAAACCGTCTCGCCGCTCGACGCGGGCCTGGCCTGGACCATCGACCTGTCGGCGCCGCGCGAGTTCGTCGGCCGCGCCGCGCTCGAGGCGCACGGCGAGCGCGCCGGCTTCGTCGGCCTGATCCTCGAGAAGGAAAACGGCAAGGCGGGCGGCGTGCTGCGCGCCCACCAGCAGGTCCTCACCGCACACGGCGAGGGCGAGATCACCAGCGGCACCTTCTCGCCCAGCATGCAGGAATCGATCGCGTTCGCGCGCGTGCCGGCCGGCGTTGCCGTCGGCGACACCGTGCAGGTGCGAATCCGCGACAAAAACCTTCCCGCGCGCGTGGTAAAACTCCCGTTCGTGCGCAACGGCAAGGTATTGGCCGCCTGAGCGCACGAACCTCCAACACGCACAACACAATCAGGAGCATCCGATGAGCAACGTCCCGGCAGATCTGAAATACACCGACGAACACGAGTGGATCCGCACCGAAGCCGACGGCACGCTGACGGTCGGCATCACCGATCACGCCCAGAGCACGCTCGGCGACATCGTCTTCCTCGAATTGCCGGAAGCCGGCAAGCAGGTGAAGGCGGGTGACCCGATCGGCGTGGTCGAGTCGGTCAAGGCCGCTTCCGACATCTACGCGCCGGTTTCCGGCGAAATCATCGCCTCCAACTCGGACGCGATCGACGAGCCCGAGTCGGTCAACGAAGACGCCTACGACGCCTGGCTGTTCAAGATCAAGCTCGCCCCCGGCGCCAACACCAACGATCTGCTCGACGCGGCCGCGTACAGCAAGCTGATCGACGGCTAAGCCCTTTTCGACCCGAGCGGCGCGCGCGACCACGGCACGCGCGCCGCAACCCGCAGGAATGCCATGAAGCTCGACCATCCGGATCACCTGATGAACCGCACGCCCCTCTCGCTCGCCGCGCTCGAAACGCACGACGCGTTCGCCGAACGTCATATCGGCCCCGACGCCGCCAGCCAGCAGGCGATGCTCGACACGCTCGGCTTCGCCTCGCGCGCGGCGCTGATCGAGGCGGTGATCCCCGCCGCGATCCGGCGCGACGAGACGCTGCCGCTGGGGCCGTTCACGCAGCCCAGGAGCGAGGCGGAAGCGCTCGCCGCGCTGCGCGAGCTGGCGAACCAGAACCAGGTGTTCCGGTCCTTCATCGGCCAGGGTTACTACAACGCGCATACGCCGGCCGTGATCCTGCGTAACGTGCTCGAGAACCCGGCCTGGTACACGGCCTACACGCCCTACCAGCCGGAAATCTCGCAGGGCCGCCTGGAGGCGCTGCTGAACTTCCAGCAGATGGTCGCCGACCTGACCGGCCTGGCGATCTCCAATGCCTCGCTGCTGGACGAGGCCACCGCCGCCGCCGAGGCGATGACCCTGCTGCAGCGCAACGGCAAGCCCAAGTCGAACCGCTTCTTCGTGGCCGACGACGTGCTGCCGCAAACGCTGGAAGTGATCCGCACCCGCGCCGAGCCGATCGGCATCGAGGTGGTGACGGGCCCGGCGGCGCAGGCCGCCGATGCCGACGCGTTCGGCGTGCTGCTGCAATACCCGGGCGTGAACGGCGACGTGCGCGACTACCGCGCGCTGACCGAGGCCGTGCACGCGGCCGGCGGCCACGTGGTGGTGGCGGCCGACCTGCTGGCCCTGACCGTGCTCACGCCGCCCGGCGAATGGGGCGCGGACGTGGCGGTCGGCAATACCCAGCGCTTCGGCGTGCCGGTCGGCTTCGGCGGCCCGCACGCGGCCTACCTGGCCGTGCGCGACGAATTCAAGCGCCAGATGCCGGGCCGCCTGGTGGGCGTGACGGTCGACGCGCAGGGCAAGCCGGCCATGCGCCTGGCCCTGCAGACGCGCGAGCAGCACATCCGCCGCGAGAAGGCCACCTCGAACGTCTGTACCGCGCAGGCCCTGCTGGCGATCATGGCCAGCTCCTACGCGGTCTATCACGGCCCGCGCGGCCTGAAGACCATCGCGCTGCGCGTGAACCGGATCGCCGGCCTGCTGGCGGCGGGCGTCGCCCAGCTCGGCTACACGCTGGTCAACGACAGCTTCTTCGACACGCTGACGGTCGAGGCCGGCCAGCAAGCCGCCGCGCTGCACGAAGCCGCGCGCGCCAAGCGCATCAACCTGCGCCATGCCGGCGCCAGCCAGGTGGGCATCTCGATCGACGAGACCACCACCCGCGCCGACCTGGCCGACCTGCTGGCCGTGTTCGCCTCGGTGGCGGGCGCCGCCGCGCCGTCGGTGGACGCGCTGGAAGCCGCCCTGCCGGGCGCGCCGGTGCTGCCGGCCCAGCTCGAACGCCAGAGCGCCTACCTGACCCACCCGGTATTCAACCGCCATCATTCCGAAACCGAGATGCTGCGCTACCTGCGCAGCCTGTCGGACAAGGACCTGGCGCTGGACCGCTCGATGATCCCGCTCGGCTCCTGCACCATGAAGCTGAACGCGACCTCGGAGATGCTGCCGGTCACCTGGCCCGAATTCGGCCAGATCCACCCGTTCGCACCGGACGAGCAGACCGTCGGCTACCGCACCATGATCAGCCAGCTCGAGCAGATGCTGGTGGCCGCCACCGGCTACGCGGCGGTCTCGCTGCAGCCGAACGCCGGCTCGCAGGGCGAGTACGCGGGCCTGCTGATCATCCACGCCTATCACGCCTCGCGCGGCGAGGGCCATCGCGACGTCTGCCTGATCCCGGCCTCGGCGCACGGCACCAACCCGGCCTCGGCCCACATGGCCGGCATGAAGGTGGTGGTGGTGGCCTGCGACGAGCAGGGCAACGTCGACCTCGCCGACCTCAAGGCCAAGGCCGAGCAGCACGCGGCGAACCTGGCCGCGATCATGATCACCTACCCGTCGACGCACGGCGTGTTCGAGCAGAACGTGCGCGAGATCTGCGAGGTCGTGCACGCGCACGGCGGCCAGGTCTACGTGGACGGCGCGAACATGAACGCGATGGTCGGCCTGACCGCGCCGGGCCAGTTCGGCGGCGACGTGTCCCACCTGAACCTGCACAAGACCTTCTGCATCCCGCACGGCGGCGGCGGCCCCGGCGTCGGCCCGGTCGCGGTCGGCGCGCATCTCGCCAGGTTCCTGCCGAACCAGCATTCGACCGGCTACACGCGCGGCGCCGACGGCATCGGCGCGGTCTCGGCGGCGCCTTACGGCTCGGCCTCGATCCTGCCGATCTCGTGGATGTACATCGCGATGATGGGCGCGCGCAACCTGACGGCCGCCACCGAAGTGGCGATCCTCAACGCCAACTACATCGCCAAGCGTCTCGCGCCGCATTACCCGGTGCTGTATTCGGGCCCGGGCGGGCTGGTCGCGCACGAGTGCATCCTCGACCTGCGCCCGATCAAGGACAGCAGCGGCATCACCGTCGACGACGTCGCCAAGCGCCTGATGGACTACGGCTTCCACGCGCCGACCATGAGCTTCCCGGTGCCGGGCACGCTGATGGTCGAGCCGACCGAATCGGAATCGCAGGAGGAGCTGGACCGCTTCATCGACGCGATGGTGGCGATCCGCGAGGAAATCCGCGCCGTCGAGGAAGGCCGCGCCGATCGCGAGGACAACCCGCTGCGCCATGCACCGCACACGGCGGCGGTGGTCACTGCCAACGAGTGGACGCACGCCTACACGCGCGAGCAGGCCGCGTTCCCGGTGGCGTCGCTGGCCGCCGGCAACAAGTACTGGCCGCCGGTCGGCCGGGCGGACAACGTCTACGGCGACCGCAACCTGTTCTGCGCGTGCGTGCCGATGTCCGACTACGCCTGACGGCCCGCGCGCCCCTCGCCGAGCCCGTCATGACGCGCGCCATGCCTCCCGCCCCCGCGGCGGGGCGCATGGCGCGCGGTCGCGTTCGCCTCCAAGTCCGGCTAACATCTGACACCGCCATCCAGCCAAACGAGGAGTTCCGCATGGTGCGCAAGGTGTTTCCGGATCGAATGGCCACACGGCATGTACAGCACGTACGGCAGGCCCATTGGCGCGCGCTCGCGCCGGCATTCGCGGCCTGCGTCGCGTTCGCGCTGTCGGCCGCTGCCTCGCCGGCGCGCGCGGCGATGAATTTCTGCGCGGCGCCCGCGCTGCAGAGCAACGAGAGCACCTCGGCCGAGCCCGGCATCCAGGCGCTGGTGCGCAGTGTCGACGCGCACCTGAACGACGCGCCGAAGGCGCTCGTGCACCTGCATACCGAAGGCCTGCTGCCGCACGAAGGCATCCGCGACCAGAGCGAGGAAGCGCTCAAGGACATGGAGCTGATGCGCGACGCGGCGCTGGCCTGGCGCGTCACCAACAACCCGCGTTATCTCGCGCTGCTGAACCGCTTCCTGCTGGCCTGGGTCACCACCTACCAGCCCGACTTCAACCCGATCGACGAGACCCGCTTCGAGGGCCTCATCATCGCCTACGACATGGCCGCCAGCACGCTGCCGGTCAAGACGCGCAACGCGGCCTCGACCTTCATCGCCAAGCTCGGCGCCGGCTACGTGGCGCAGGTCGACGCGCAGCCGCGCCCGCTCACCGGCGTGTGGCGCAACAACTGGCAGAGCCACCGGATCAAGCTGATCGCGCTGTCGGCCTTCACGCTCGGCGATCGCAAGATGATGAACGCCGCCCAGCGCCTGTTCGTCGAGCACCTGGCCGACAACATCAAGCCGGACGGCACCACCTTCGATTTCGAGGAGCGCGACGCGGTCCACTACGCGGTCTACGACCTGCAGCCGCTGGTCACGGCGGCGCTGGCCGCGCGGCGCTTCAACCGCAACTGGCTGCGCGAGCGCGGCAGCAACGGCGCCACGCTGCAGGCCGCGCTCGACTGGCTGGTGCCCTATGCGCGCGGCGAGAAGACCCATGAAGAATTCGTGAACTCCACGGTGCCGTTCGACGCCAAGCGTCGCGAGGCGGGCCTGCCCGGTTATTCGGGCCAATGGCAGCCGGCCAACGCCACCGAGCTGTTCCACCTCGCGGCCCGTCTCGACGGCCGCTACAACAGCGTCGCGCAGCAGCTCGCGCCGCAGCCGCCCGCCTGGCTGGCTGCGTGCCTGCCGCTGCCGGCACGTTAATCACCCCATCCGCATTACAGGAACTCCCCATGGCAGTCAGCGTGTTCGATCTTTTCAAAATCGGGATAGGCCCGTCCAGCTCGCATACGGTCGGACCGATGCGCGCCGCGCTGATGTTCGTCCAGGGGCTCGAGCGTGATGGCCTGCTCGAGCAGGTCGCCGGCGTGAAGGTCGACCTGTATGGCTCGCTCGGCGCCACCGGCAAGGGCCACGGCACCGATCGCGGCGTGATGCTGGGCCTGATGGGCGACGCGCCCGACACGGTCAACCCCGACACCATCGACGCGCGGCTGGCCGCCGTGCGCGACACGAAAACGCTCTCGCTGCTGGGCCGCCATCCGGTGCCCTTCGTGCTGAAGGAGCAGATCGGCTTCTATCGGCAGGCGCTGCCCGAGCACCCGAACGCGATGACGCTGCGCGCGCGCGACGCGGCCGGCGAGGCGCTGCGCGAGACCACCTACCTGTCGGTGGGCGGCGGCTTCGTGGTGACGGCCGGCGCGGCCAATACCAAGGTGCTGAACGCGGCCGAGCAGATGCCCTACCCGTTCCGCTCCGGCACCGAGCTGCTGGAGCTGACCGCCTCCACCGGCAAGTCGATCGCCCAGCTGATGTGGGACAACGAGCGCGCCTGGCACGACGAGGACACCACCCGCGCCGGCCTGCTCAAGATCTGGGAGGTGATGCAGTCCTGCGTGTCGCGCGGCTGCGGCATCAACAACCCCGACGCCGAGGGCACCCTGCCCGGGCCGTTCCAGGTCAAGCGCCGCGCGCCGCAGCTGTATCGCACGCTGACCGGCAACCCGGAGCAGGCGCTGCGCGACCCGCTGTCGATGGTCGACTGGATCAACCTCTACGCGATCGCCGTCAACGAGGAAAACGCCGCGGGCGGGCGCGTGGTGACCGCGCCCACCAACGGCGCGGCCGGCATCATCCCGGCCGTGCTGCACTACTACACGCGCTTCGTGCCGGGCGCCAACGAGCAGGGCGTGATCGACTTCCTGATGACGGCCGCCGCGATCGGCATTCTCTACAAGCTCAATGCCTCGATCTCGGGCGCCGAGGTGGGCTGCCAGGGCGAGGTGGGCGTGGCCTGCTCGATGGCGGCCGGCGCGCTGGCCGCCGTGCTGGGCGGCACGCCGCGCCAGGTCGAGAACGCCGCCGAGATCGGCATGGAGCACAACCTCGGCCTGACCTGCGACCCGGTCGGCGGGATGGTGCAGATCCCCTGCATCGAGCGCAACGCGATGGCTTCGGTGAAGGCCGTCAACGCCGCGCGCATGGCCCTGCGCGGCGACGGCAGCCACTACGTGTCGCTCGATTCGGTGATCAAGACCATGCGCGAGACCGGCGCCGACATGAAGACCAAGTACAAGGAAACCTCGCGCGGCGGGCTGGCGGTGAATATCGTCGAGTGCTGAACGGGATTTGAGGCGACACGCGCCGCGCGCCGGATCGGCTGCGCGGCGCCTTGCGTTTACGCGCTCGCCCTTTTTCGTTTTCTCGGTCCTCGCAACGACGCGCGGCGGCGTTTCGCGGCGAGCACGCACCGTTCGCGGCCCGCTCGCCACGTTTCGCCCATCCGGCGTAAGCTATCCCTCCCGCCACCGAGGGAGCCCGCCGTCCATGTCGCACACTCCGGATTCCGCCGTCCCCGCCAGCGTCAACGGCGCCCGACTGCTCGTCGATGCGCTGCTCACCAACCATGTCGAACGCGTGTTCTGCGTGCCCGGCGAAAGCTTCCTCGCCGTGCTCGACGCGCTCGGCGACGAAACCGCGCGTATCGACACCATCGTCTGCCGCCACGAGGCCGCCGCCGCCAACATGGCCGAGGCGGTCGGCAAGCTGACCGGCCGTCCCGGCGTGGCCCTGGTCACGCGCGGACCGGGCGCGACGCATGCCTCGATCGGCGTGCATACCGCGTTCCAGGATTCGACGCCGATGATCCTGTTCGTCGGCCAATGCGCGCGCGAGCATCTCGACCGCGAGGCCTTCCAGGAGATCGACTATCGCCGCATGTACGGCGAGCTGGCCAAGTGGGTCGCGCAGATCGACGACGCGCGGCGGATTCCCGAGTACCTGAGCCATGCCTTCCACGTCGCGACCTCGGGCCGTCCCGGCCCGGTGGTGCTGGCGCTGCCTGAAGACCTGCTGTCCGACCCCTGCGCGCCGCAGCCGGTGCTGCCGGCCGCCAAGCGGATCGCGGCGGCGCCCTCCGCGGCCCAGATGGCCGAGCTGCGCGAGCGGCTCGCGCGTGCCGAGCGCCCGCTGCTGATCGCCGGCGGCAGCGGCTGGAGCGTCGAGGCCTGCGCCGACCTGCGCCGCTTCGCCGAGGCCTGGCAGTTGCCGGTGGCCTGCGCGTTCCGCTACCAGGACAGCTTCGACAACGAGCATCCGCTGTATGCCGGCGACGTCGGGCTCGGCATCAATCCAGCGCTCGCCAGGCGCATCCGCGAGGCCGACCTGCTGCTCGTGCTGGGCCCGCGCCTGGGCGAGGCCACCACCGGCGGCTACACGCTGCTGGAAATACCGAAGACGCGCCAGTCGCTGATCCACGTCCACCAGGGCGCCGAGGAACTGGGCCGGGTCTACCTGCCCGACCTGCCGATCGTCTCGGGCATGCCCGAGATCGCGGCGCGGCTGGCCGAACTCGCGCCGCCCGAGCTGCTGCCCTGGGCCGGCAGCGCGAGCGAGGCGCACGCGGCCTACCTGGCCTGGCGCAAGCCGCTGCCGATGCCCGGCGAGGTGCAGCTCGGCGAGATCATGCAGCAGTTGCGCGAACGGCTGCCGCACGACGCGATCGTCAGCAACGGCGCCGGCAACTACGCCACCTGGCTGCATCGCCATTACGCCTATCGCGCGTTCCGCTCGCAGCTCGCACCGACCAATGGCGCGATGGGTTACGGCGTGCCGGCCGCGCTGGCCGCGAAGTCCTTGTATCCGCAACGAATCGCGGTGGCGCTGGCCGGCGACGGCTGCTTCATGATGGCCGGCCACGAGCTGGCCACGGCGATGCAATACGGCCTGAACATCGTGGTGATCGTGGTCAACAACGGCCACTTCGGCACGATCCGCATGCACCAGGAACGCCATTACCCGAACCGCGTGCATGGCACCGGCCTCACCAACCCCGACTTTGCCGCCTATGCGCGCGCATTCGGCGCGCATGGCGAGACCGTCGCCACCACCGCCGAATTCGCACCGGCGCTTGAACGCGCGCTCGGCAGCGGCCTGCCCGCGCTGATCGAGATCCGGATCCCGCAGGAGGCCAGCACGCCGGCCGCGACGCTGGAGCAGGTGCGCGAGCAGGGGCGGCGCGCCCGCGGCGAAACCGGGCCGGGCGCATGAGACGCCCTGCTCCCGTCGACTCTTGCTTCGAGGATTCCCGCATCGATGGCACATCCCGCGCCGCTCGCCGCTGACACGCCGGCCGACCTGGAGGGGCCGGCCGCGCTGCGGCACCCCGGCACCCTGCTCTCGCGCGAGCGCCGGCTGGTGGCGCCCTACGACCTGGAGATGGCGGGCCAGGTGCCGCCCGGCCATCGCGCCGCCAGCCAGGGCGGCACCGGCATCCTCAACGCGGCCGAGCAGCCGTTCCGGCTCGACTACGCGCGACATGCCCGGGTCCACGTGATCAACGGCATGGGCGTCGCGCTCGGCGATTCGATCATCGGGCTCAGCGCGCTGGCGGCGCTGCGCGATGCGCATCCGGCGCTGCGTATCGTGCTGTATCGGCCGTCGCGTTTGTCCGGCCATGTCGAGCAGCTCTACCGGCTCGCCGACGAGGTGGTCGCCGGCATGCGCGTGCTGCCGGCGGACCTCGATGCGCTGCCGGCCGACGAAGCGAGGATCGACGTCGGCAACCAGCTGTATCGGCCGTCCTTCGCGGCGCTGCCGATGATCGACTACTTCCTCGATGCGCTCGGCGTCGATCCGGCCACGGTGCCGGCCGCCGCCAGGCGCAATCGCTGGCTGTCGCGGCTGGCGCTGCCGGAACTGCCCGCCGCCTGGCGCGGGCAGCGCTACGCGCTGTTCTGCGCCGAGGCGAGCACGCCGCTGCGCAGCATCCCGCCCTCGCGGCGCGCCGCCATCGTGGAGCGCATCGCCCGGCGATACGGCCTGCCCGTGCTCGGCTTCGGGCCCGTCGAGCATGCCGCCTACACGGACGTGCGCGAGCTGTCGCCCGACACGGCCGCCTACTTCGCCTGGATCCGCGACGCGGCGGTGCTGGTCAGCGCCGACACGTCGGCGATCCACGCCGCCGACGGCTTCGAGGTGCCGACCCTGGCCGGCTTCACCAGCATCGCGCCGGAGCTGCGCGTGCGCGACTATCCGCTGTGCCGGCCCTTCGTGGTGACGGTGCCGCCCGCGCTGCGCGATCGCCATGCCAGCGACGATCCCGCCGAGATCGCGATGGTCGAGGCGGCCTGGGGGCTGGTCGATTGGGATGCGCTGGCTTGGCCGCGGGCGCGCGAATAACGGCTGGCGCCGGGGATCGGCGATTGGCCAGCAACGGCCGGCAATGCGGCGCTCGCCCGCTTCAGCCGAGCGCGACCGTCACCGATTCGCGCAGCGCCTCGGAAGGCCGCATCCCGAACATGCGGCGATAGTCGGTCGCGAACTGGCTCAGATGCCAGAACCCCCAGGCGGCGGCCACGTCCTGCACCGAGCCGGCGGCGCGCCCGCACAGGTCGCGCCGCGCGCCGTTCAGGCGCAGCGCGCGCAGATAGGTGGCGGGCGCCATCCCGAGCACGTCCTGGAAGCAGTTCTGCAAGGTGCGTCGGCTCACGTGCAGTTGCTCGCAAAGCTCGGGCACGCCCACCGCACGCGCGCGATGCGCGAGCACGTAGTCGCGCGCCTGGGCAACGATGCGGCGCCGCCGCTGCGGCTGCATGCCATCGGCCTCTTCATCGCCGGCCGGCCCCGCGCAGACGTCGAACAGGGCAGCCAGCACGGCCTCCTGCAGATCATGGCGCTCGCCATCGGAAAGGGCCGCACGCGGCGAGGTCGCCTGGAACAGCCGTGAATCTGGCTGAAAGTCGGGCTGAACGTCGGATTGCGCGTCGGATCGCAAGTCGGATCGCGAAGCAAGCCTCGAATCGGGCCAAGGATCGAGCCGCGACGCCAGCAGCGCGCGCAGGCGCGCCAGCCGCGCATCGCCGGCGCGCACCATGGCCTGGCGTGGCACGCTCTCGTCGAAGGCCGCCCGCTCGACCTGCTCGGCATGACGGCGCAGCACCTCGCCACGCACCACCACGCCGTAGATCGAAAAGGCCGCCGGCGTCAGCAGCTCGAATTCGACATTGCCGGGCCGGCAGGCGAAGCCGTCGGCCGCGACCGGCCGCGTATCGATGCGCATCTGCGCGGCCTCGAACTCGGGCGCCAGCACCGGGATACCGAACCAGTAGGCATCGCCGCGCACCTCGCAGGCCTGGCGCAGCGTGTGGCTGGTGGTCTCGCGGAACAGCTTCATGGTGTCGAGCGGCAGCTCGGTGAGGGTGCCGACGAAATGCCCTGCCGCCAGCTGGTCGTAGGTCTGGCGCCAGCCCACCAGATTGCGCGCCTGCTCGTCGGCGTCGTGCGCGACGCTGACCACGGCGCGGCCCGCCGGCACCTCGTCGCCTGCCGCGCTGCGCCGCGTGTCCTCCGCGGTCGCCTCGCCGCCGCCTCGTGCGCTGTCCATGTCCGCCCTCCCGGCCTGCTCCTGCCTCGATCCGGAAAGCGAATGCAAGTCCCGTGCCGAAACCGGGCCCGGCGCGGCCCGGTCGCTCGCCGCCGCGCGCTGTGCCGCGACGGCACAGCCTGTGCCGGGCGAACGTTCCATTCCTGCACAGTCACGGCAGCGTCATCGTCGCGGCGGCCCTGCCCGCCGCCGCCGCACCGCCTCGCGCCGGGCGCGCACCGCGAGGCGGCGCGCTGGCACGCTTTTGGCGTATCCGGAACACCGCGCCGCGCGTGGCGAGCGTCCTCTTGCGCGCGCGGCGATGTTTTTCCCCAAACCGACATGCGAGGAGCGACACGATGAACCACGCCGAGATGCAGCACCTGAACATCGAATTCCCGTACCGCAAGCAATACGGGAACTTCATCGGCGGCGAATGGGTGCCCCCTGTCGACGGCCAGTACTTCGACAATCTCTCGCCCGTCACCGGCCAGGCCTTCACCGCGATCCCGCGCTCGCAGGAAGCCGACATCAACCTCGCGCTGGACGCCGCGCACAAGGCCAAGGCGAGCTGGGGCGCGACCCCGGTGGCCGAGCGCGCCGCCGTGCTGCTGCGCATCGCCGATCGCATGGAGCAGAACCTCGCGCGCCTGGCGGTGGCCGAGACCATCGACAACGGCAAGCCGCTGCGCGAGACCACCGCGGCCGACATCCCGCTCGCGATCGACCACTTCCGCTACTTCGCGGGCTGCGTGCGCGCCCAGGAAGGCTCGATCGCCGACATCGGCGGCGACCTGGTGGCCTATCACTTCCACGAGCCGCTCGGCGTGGTCGGCCAGATCATCCCCTGGAACTTCCCGATCCTGATGGCGGCCTGGAAGATCGCGCCGGCGCTGGCGGCCGGCAACTGCGTGGTGCTCAAGCCGGCCGAGCAGACGCCGGCCTCGATCCTGGTGTGGGCCGAGCTGGTCCAAGACCTGCTGCCGCCGGGCGTGCTCAACATCGTCAACGGCTTCGGGCTGGAAGCCGGCAAGCCGCTGGCCTCCAGCAAGCGGATCTCGAAGATCGCCTTCACCGGCGAGACCACCACCGGCCGCCTGATCATGCAGTACGCCAGCGCGAACCTGATCCCGGTCACGCTCGAGCTCGGCGGCAAAAGCCCGAACATCTTCT
Organism: Burkholderia sp. Ax-1720; assembly: GCF_011753035.1. NCBI lineage: Bacteria > Pseudomonadati > Pseudomonadota > Betaproteobacteria > Burkholderiales > Burkholderiaceae > Burkholderia > Burkholderia sp. Ax-1720. The sequence continues at coordinate 15,410 of NZ_VWWK01000082.1, forward strand.
TCGCCGACGTGATGGACCGCGACGACAGCTACTTCGACAAGGCCCTGGAAGGCTTCGCGATGTTCGCGCTGAACCAGGGGGAGGTGTGCACCTGCCCGTCGCGCGCGCTGGTCGAGGAAAGCATCTACGACCGCTTCATCGAGCGCGCCGTCAAGCGCGTCGAGAAGATCCGCCAGGGCCACCCGCTCGACGCGCAGACCATGATCGGCGCGCAGGCCTCGGCCGAGCAGCTCGAGAAGATCCTGTCCTACATCGACATCGGCCGCCAGGAAGGCGCCGAGTGCCTGACGGGCGGCGAGCGCAACACGCTGACGGGCGAGCTCGCCAGCGGCTACTACGTGAAGCCGACCGTGTTCCGCGGCCACAACAAGATGCGCATCTTCCAGGAGGAGATCTTCGGGCCGGTGCTGTCGGTGACCACCTTCAAGAACGAGGAGGAGGCGCTGGAGATCGCCAACGACACGCTCTACGGGCTCGGCGCCGGCGTGTGGACCCGCGACGGCGGCCGCGCCTATCGCTTCGGCCGCGCGATCCAGGCCGGCCGCGTGTGGACCAACTGCTATCACGCCTATCCGGCGCATGCCGCGTTCGGCGGCTACAAGCAGTCGGGGATCGGCCGCGAGACGCACAAGATGATGCTCGACCATTACCAGCAGACCAAGAACCTGCTGGTCAGCTACGACGACAAGCCGCTCGGCTTCTTCTGATCGCGGCGGCCTCGCCGAACTCGCCGCAACGACAAGGCGCCGGTGGATATTCCACCGGCGCTTTTTTCGTGCGGGCAAAGGCAGGCTCGGCTACCCTTCGCCGATTCGTTCGCTGTCCGATCGATCGGCCAGCAGCGCGTCGCTGTCGTCCTTGAGGCCGACGCCGGTCAGTTGCAGGCGGCGCGCGTGGGTGAGCAGGTAATGCAGCTTGTGCGCGGCCGCCTTGTAAGGCAGGCCCTCGGGGCGCACGTTCGAGATGCAGTTGCGCTGGGCGTCGTGGCAGCCCACCTTCGGCGCGTAGGTCAGGTAGACGCCGAGGCTGTCGGGCGAGCTGAGGCCCGGTCGCTCGCCGATCAGGATCGCCACCAGTTGCGCGCGCAACAGCTCGCCGATCTCGTCGCCGAGCGCGACGCGCGCCTGCCGCGCCACCACCACCGGCCCGAGCGACCAGCCATCGGCATCGAGCCGCCCGCGTATCGCGTTCAGCAGCGGCAGCGCCTGCTTCGCGGCCGCGAAGGCCGACAGGCCGTCGCCGATCACGAACACCAGGTCCGGCGCCTTGGCCGGCTTGGCGCCCTCGGCGGCCAGCGCCTCGCGGCTCGCCTCGGACAGCTTGCGCCCGAGGTCGGGGCGGCGCAGGTAGTGCTGGCGATCGGCCGCCGCGCTGTCGGCGCCGAGCGTGGCGAAGCCGGCCGCCTCCAGCTCGCCGCGCAGCTTGTCGGCATCGAGCGGCTGGTGCACCGCGTCGCGTGCCTGCGCGTGCGAGAGATTGAAGGCCAGCAGGGGCTCGGTGGGCAGGCTGCTGCCGGCGCGGCCCAATGCGATCCGCGCGTTGGTGAAGGTCTTCAGGCCGCCCCAGGGGTTCTTCTCGACCGCATCGCTCATGCGTCGATCCCCATCCATTCCTTCGCCCCGGCCAGCAGCGGCGCGCGCGCATGCGCCGGTATCAGCGCGCCCTTCGCGTCGGCGATCTCCATCGTCTCCAGCCATTCCTCGAACTCGGGCGCGCGCCGCAGCCCCAGCACCTCGCGCACGTAGAGCGCGTCGTGGAAGGAAGTGCTCTGGTAGTTCAGCATCACGTCGTCGGCGCCGGGGATGCCCATGATGAAGTTGATGCCGGCCGCGCCGAGCAGGGTCAGCAGCGTGTCCATGTCGTCCTGGTCGGCCTCGGCGTGGTTGGTGTAGCAGATATCGCAACCCATCGGCACGCCCAGCAGCTTGCCGCAGAAGTGATCCTCGAGCCCGGCGCGGATGATCTGCTTGCCGTCGTACAGGTACTCGGGGCCGATGAAGCCGACCACGGTATTGACCAGGAAGGGCCGGAACCGGCGCGCCACCGCGTAGGCGCGCACCTCGCAGGTCTGCTGGTCGACGCCGTGATGCGCGTTGGCCGACAGCGCGCTGCCCTGGCCGGTCTCGAAGTACATGAGGTTGTCGCCCACCGTGCCGCGCCTGAGCGAGAGCGCCGCCTCGTGCGCCTCGCCGAGCAGGGCCAGCGAGATGCCGAAGCTGGCATTGGCCTGCTCGGTGCCGGCGATCGACTGGAACACCAGGTCGACCGGCGCGCCCTTCTCGATCGCGGCGATGGTGTTGGTGACGTGGGTCAGCACGCAGGACTGCGTCGGCACGCGGTAGCGCTCGCGGAACGCATCAATCATGTTCAGCAGGCGCGTGATGGCGGCCAGGCTGTCGGTGGCGGGATTGATGCCGATCATCGCGTCGCCGGAGCCGTACATCAGGCCGTCGAGCATCGAGGCGGCGATGCCCCTGGCGTCGTCGGTCGGGTGATTCGGTTGCAGGCGCACCGACATGCGCCCCGGCAGCCCGACCGTGTTGCGAAAGCGCGTGACCACGCGGCGCTTGCGGGCCGCCGCGATCAGGTCCTGGTTGCGCATCAGCTTCGAGACCGCCGCCACCATCTCGGGCGTGAGGCCCGGCGCCACGCGTTCGAGCGCGGCACCATCGGCGGCGGGCGAGAGCAGCCAGTTGCGGAAATCGCCCACCGTCAGGTGCGAGATCTCGGCGAAGGCGGCCGCGTCGTGCCCGTCGATCACCAGCCGCGTGACCTCGTCGCGCTCGTAGGGAATCAGCGCCTCGTTGAGGAAGGCCTTGAGCGGCACGGCGGCCAGGGCGATCTTCGCCGCCACGCGCTCCTCCTCGCTGGCCGCCGCCACGCCGGCGAGCTGGTCGCCCGAGCGCAGGGGGCTGGCCTTCGCCATCAAGGTCTTCAGGTCCGCGAACCGATAGGTGCGCGAGCCGATCGTCTCCGTGTACGACATCTGCGAATCTCCTGCGCGCCGCCCGGCGCGCGTGCTGTCATTCCTCGAGCAGCGCCTCGGCCGGCGCGGCCGCCCGCTGCGCGCGCGTGGCCAGGAAGTAGCCGTAGCCGAGCGCGACGATCGCCACGAAGATCAGCGCGACCAGCGCGTTGAAATAGACCATCGTGCCGAGGCAGACCAGTGCCGCCACCAGCGCGAAGGCGGGGAACAGCGGGTAGAGCGGCGCGCGGAACGGGCGCGCCATCGCCGGCTGGCTGCGGCGCAGCTTGAAGAGGGCCGCCATGCTGACGATGTACATCACGATAGCGCCGAATACCGACATCGTCACGATGTTCGCGGTGAGCGTCTGGCCGCCGAACTGGATCAGCTCGTCGCTGTAGATCGCCGCGATGCCGACCACGCCGCCCGCCAGGATCGCACGATACGGCGTGCGAAAGCGCGGGTGCACCTTGGCCAGCCATTCCGGCAGGTAGCCCTCGCGCGCCAGCGCGAAGATCTGCCGCGAATAGCCGAGGATGATGCCGTGGAACGAGGCCACCAGCCCGAACAGGCCCAGCCAGACCAGCATGTGCATCCAGCCGCTGTGCTCGCCGACGATGTACTTCATGGCCTGCGGCAGCGGATCGTTGATGTTGGACAGTTTGGTCCAGTCGCCGGCGCCGCCCGCGAACACCATCACGCCAATCGCCAGCACCACCAGGGTCAGGATTCCGGCGACATAGGCGATCGGAATCGAGCGCTTCGGGTTCTTCGCTTCCTCGGCGGCCATCGCCACGCCCTCGATCGCGAGGAAGAACCAGATCGCGAACGGAATCGCCGCGAACATGCCGTGGAAGGCGCCCGGCGAGAAGTGGTCGGCGCCGCTCCAGCCGCCGCGGGTGAAGTTGTCCCAGGAGAAGCCCGGCGAAACCACGCCCATGAACACCAGCAGCTCGAAGATCGCCAGCAGGGTGACGATCAGCTCGAAGGTGGCGGCGATCTGCACGCCGACGATATTGAGCGCCATGAACACCAGGTAGGCGCCCATCGCCGCGTGCTTCGGCTCCAGCGAGGGGAACTGCACGTGCAGGTAGGCGCCGATCGCCAGCGCGATGGCCGGCGGCGCGAACACGAACTCGACCAGGGTGGCGATGCCGGCCAGGTAGCCGCCGGCCGGGCCGAAGGCGCGCCGCGCATAGGCGAACGGGCCGCCGGCGTGCGGGATCGAGGTGGTCAGCTCGGTGAAGCTGAAGATGAAGGTGGTGTACATCGCCGCGATGAACAGCGCGGTGACCACGAAGCCGAGCGTGCCGGCGCTGGCCCAGCCGTAGCTCCAGCCGAAATACTCGCCCGAGATCACCAGGCCCACCGCGATGCCCCACAGCTGCCAGGTGCCGAGGGTCTGTTTCAGTGCCGGCCCCGGCGCGGCGCCGCCCGCTGCGGGGCGGCCGTTCGACTCTGCTTGCATCGCTCTCTCCTCATGTGCGGCTGCCGGCGCGGCGCGCCGGATCGGGTGACCGATCACCGATGCTAGAGAGTCATTAATCGAGGCGTTATCGAAAATCGGCAAAGGTGGGCGGGGCGGCGGATGCTGCCGATTGCGCGGGTCGTAAGGCTTCCGTAGGATGAGCGGCGGCATGGCGCCGGTGGTCGCGCGTGCCGGCCGATCCATCACGACTGATTCCGGGGACCTTCCAGCATGACGAATTCGCAGCTCGACATCCGCCAGCTCGCGCCGCTCGAGGTAGTCGCGGCCGCCCATATCGGCCCTTATGCCGAGATGCATGCCGCATTCTCGCGCCTGGCCGCCTGGCTCGACGAACAGGGCCAGTTCGGACCCGATACGCAATGCCTGGGCATCTTCCACGACGATCCCGAGACGGTGCCGGCCGCACAGTTGCGCTCGCATGCCTGCTTCGCGCTCGGCGAGGGGACCGCGGCGCCGGCCTTGCCCGGGCAGTTCGAACACCTGACCATCTCGGGCGGCCCGTATGCGGTACTGATCCATCGCGGGCCCTATGCGCGGCTCGGCGAATCGTATCGATGGCTGTTCCAGGAATGGCTGCCCGCATCGGGACACGCGCCGGCCGAGGCGCCTTCGTTCGAGCGCTATCTCAACGCTCCGCGCGACACGCCGGCCGAGCAGTTGCTGACCGAGATCTGCCTGCCGCTGCGCTGAGCGGCGCGCACAGCGAGCCGGACCGTTTATCCACGGCTCGCTGTGGATAAGCCGGCATTCAGCGGCGCATCGCGCATTGCGCTGACCGGCTCAATGCACGCGCGTGCCGCATCGCGTGCACATGCGCGAGGCCGCTTCCAGCGGCGCGCGACAGCGGCGGCAGACCGCCGGCCGGCCTGCATCGCCCGAACGCAGTTGGGTGAAGCGCTGCCCCGGCCGCGCGGCATGGCCGCCCAACGCGCCGCGCAGCGTGTCGAACCAGCGGGAGAAACGGTTCATCGCGAGCGCCTCCTTCCCGATGCCGCCGTGCCCCTCAGCGCGAGGCGCGCAGCAGCCGCAAGCCATTGCCGACCACGATCAGGCTCGCGCCCGCGTCGGCGAACACGGCCATCCACATGGTGCCCAGCCCGGCCACGGTGAGGCCGAGGAACACCGCCTTCACCACCAGCGCGAAGCCGATGTTCTGCACCAGCACGCGGTGCGTGGCGCGCGACAGGCGCACGAAGGCGGGGATCTTGCGCAGGTCGTCGTCCATCAGCGCGACGTCGGCCGTCTCGATCGCCGTGTCGGTGCCCATCGCGCCCATCGCGAAGCCGATGTCGGCGCGCGCCAGCGCCGGCGCGTCGTTGATGCCGTCGCCCACCATCCCGACCGCGCGGCCCTGGCCCGACAATTCCACCACGGCGGCCAGCTTGTCTTCGGGCAACTGGTTGCCGCGCGCATCGTCGATGCCGACCTCGCGCGCGATCGCCGCGGCCGTGTGCGCATTGTCGCCGGTCAGCATCGCGGTGCGGATGCCGAGCGCGTGCAGTTGCTCGATCGCCTCGCGGCTGGTCTGCTTGACCGTGTCGGCGACCGCGAACAGGCCGAGCACGCGCGTCGCGTCGATCAGCATCACCACCGTGCGGCCCTTCGATTCGAGCGCGGCCACGCGTTCGTCGAGCGCCGCCGAGGCGCGGCCGAGCTCGACCGCCAGGCGCCGGTTGCCGAGCCAGTAGGCGGCACCGTCGACGCTGCCGCGCACGCCGCGGCCCGGCAGCGCCTCGAAGCCCTCGACCTCGGCGAACGGCGCGCCGGCGCTGCCGCGCTCGGCCAGCGCCGCGGTCGCGATCGCCTGCGAAACGGGGTGATCGGAGCGGCTCGCGAGGCTCGCGGCCATGAAGGCGATCCGCTGCGGCTCGAGATCGTCGGCCAGGATCTCGACGTCGGTGCGCACCGGCTTGCCGTGGGTGAGCGTGCCGGTCTTGTCGAGCGCGAGCCAGCCGAGCTTGCGGCCTTCCTCGAGATAGACGCCGCCCTTCACCAGGATCCCGCGCCGCGCCGCGGCCGCCAGCCCCGAGACGATGGTGACCGGCGTCGAGATCACCAGCGCGCAAGGGCAGGCGATCACCAGCAGCACCAGCGCGCGATAGACCCAGTCGTGCCAGGACCCGCCCAGCAGCAGCGGCGGCACCACCGCGACCAGCAGCGCGATCGCGAACACGATCGGCGTGTAGACGCGCGCGAAGCGGTCGACGAAGCGCTGGGTCGGCGCCTTGGCGCCCTGCGCCTCCTCGACGGCGTGGATGATGCGCGCCAGCGTGGTGTTCGAGGCCACCGCGGTGACGCGATAGTCGAACGAGCCCGATTCGTTGATGGTGCCGGCGAACACGGCGTCGCCGGGTGCCTTCTCGATCGGCAGGCTCTCGCCCGTGATCGGCGCCTGGTTCACGCTGGAGCGGCCCTCGACCAGCTCGCCGTCCAGGCCGATGCGCTCGCCGGGGCGCACGCGCACGATCGCGCCGAGCGCGACCTCGGCCGCCGCCACCGACGCCCAGCTGCCGTCGGGCTGGCGCACCGTGGCGGTATCGGGCGCGAGCCGCATCAGGCCCTGGATCGCGTTGCGGGCGCGATCGAGCGACTTCGCCTCGATCAGCTCGGCGATGGTGAACAGCACCATCACCATCGCCGCCTCGGGCCACTGGCCGATCAGCATCGCGCCGGTCACGGCGATGCTCATCAGCGCGTTGATGTTGAGGTTGCCGTTGCGGATCGCGATCCAGCCCTTGCGATAGGTGGTGAGCCCGCAGATCGCCACCGAGGCCAGCGCCAGCAGCGCGGCGGCCCAGGTCGGCAGGCCGGCCCAGGTGACGGCCTCGGAAGCCAGCGCGGCGACGCCGGCCGCGACCAGCGGCCAGACCGGCTTGGCGGGCTCGGCGACGGGGCCGCCCGCCTTGGCGTCGGCGGCGCCGGCCAGCTCGGGCGTCATGCCGAGCGTGCGGATCGCCGCGGCGACCGAATCGGCCGCGCCCGGCGTGTGGACCACGGTCAGCATGCGCTGCATCAGGTTGAAGTCGAGCGTCGCCACCGAGGCCATGCCGCCCAGCTTCTTGCGGATCAGCGTTTCCTCGGTCGGGCAGTCCATCTGCATGATGCGGAAGGCGGAGCGTTCCTGGCCGTCGGCCAGGCGCTCGGTGCCGGGCAGCGGCGCGAGCGTCAGCGCGGCGGGGGCGCAGCAGTCGGCGCCGTGGTCGTGGCTGTGGGCGGCGTGGTCGTGGTCGTGGTCGTGGTCGTGGTCGTGGTCGGCGTGATTGTGCGCGGCGTGACCGTGGCCCGCATGATCATGGTTCGAAGGGTCATGGCCCGCGTGATCGGCGGCGGCATGCCCATGGCTGCCGTGCGGCGCGGCGTGGTCGTGCCCCGCATCGTCGTGGCCGGCATGCGCGTGATCATGCTCATGCGAATGCGCCTCGCCCGAACAACAGGCATCGGCACGTTCCGGCGCGGCGGCGAGCGCGAGCTCGGCCTGCCTGGCCGGATCACGGCGCGTCCATTGGATCGCCTGGCCCGGCGCGGCGGCGGCGCGGGCATCGGCCGGCGCACGGGCATGGTCGTGGTCGTGCCCGCAGCAAGCCGCGCCGGCGCCATGCGCATGCGCCTCGTGGCCGGCATGGTCGCCGGCCGCCACCGCCTGCGCCTCGCGCGCCTCGACGCCGATCGCGTCCTTGCTCCGATTGCTTTCGCTCATCACCTTCTCCGATGCCTGATTGCTTGACGGTGTAGAGTTAACACCCTGAAGCCACTTCAGGGTCAACCGCTACCGCCAGGAGAATCTGATGAAGATCGGCGAACTCGCGAAAGCCGCCCGCTGCACGCCGGAAACGATCCGCTTCTACGAGAAGGAGGGTCTGATGCCGGACGCCGAGCGCACCGACGCCAATTACCGGCGCTACACCGAAGTCCACGTCGAGCGCCTGCGGTTCATCCGCAACTGCCGCGCGCTCGACATGACGCACGACGAAATCCGCGCGCTGCTGCGCCTGACCGACGACCCCGCCGATCGCTGCGATTCGATCAACACGCTGCTCGACGAACACATCGGCCACGTCAATGCGCGGCTGGTCGAACTGCAGCACCTGAAGGCCCAGCTCAGCGAATTGCGCGAGCAGTGCCAGGGCGATCACACGGTCGAGGATTGCGGCATCGTGCATGGCCTCGCGACCATGGAAACGCCGGAGGCGCCGGCCAAGCGCACCCACGTCGGCTAGGCGCGCCCGCAACCGGCACCCGCGTTCGTCATTGCGTCAATTCATGACCAGTCATAAAATCACTAGTCACAAATTGATGATGGATTCGACTGGCTCATGCCGAAATTTTCCCCTCTCGCGCTGGCCGTGCTGGCGATGCTGACCGAAGCGCCGATGCACGCCTACCGGATCCAGCAGCTGATCAAACTGCGCGGCAAGGACGAGGTGATCAACGTCCGCCAGCGCAACAGCCTCTACCAGACGCTCGAGCGCCTGCTGCGCGACCACCTGGTGGTGGTCCACGATACCGAGCGCGACGGCATGTTCCCCGAGCGCACTATCTACGCCGTCACCGAATCGGGTCGCAACACCGCGCGCCAGTGGCTGCGCGAGCAGCTCGCGCAACCGGCCCGCGAATTCCCGGCGTTTCCGGTCGCGCTGTCGATCCTGCCCTTGCTGTCGGTCGAGGATGCGCGGCGCCAGCTCGAGGCGCGCATCCTCGCGCTCGAGGAGGAACTCGAACGGCTCGAGGCGGCCCGCAACGCGGCACTCGCGATGCAGATCCCGCGGCTGTTCCTGCTGGAGAGCGAGTTGCTGCAGGCCACCGTCGAGACCGAACTCGACTGGGTGCGCAGCGTGGTCGGGCACCTGAAGGTGGGGGCGCTGACCTGGAGCGAGGCCTGGCTGCGCGACGTGGCGGCACGCCTGGCCGAGGCCGATCCCGATTGAGGCGGGATGGAGCGGAGCGGGGCGGCACGAGATCCATGCGCGCCCCATCTCATGCTCGCTACTTCGTCGAGATGTCGATATCGCCGAAATACTTGCGGCCCAGCGCCTGCACGGTGCCGTCGGCCTTGAGCTGCTCGATGGCCGCGTCGAGACGCGCCTTCAGCGCCGCATCCCCCTTGCGCAAGCCGAAGCCGATCCCGTCGCCGAGGATCCGGTCGTCGCGCACCGGCGCGCCGACGAAGGCGAAACCCTTGCCGTCGGGCCGGGACAGGAATCCGCGCTGGCCGGCCGGCGCGAGCACCAGGGTGCCGTCCAGGCGCCCCGAAACCAGGTCGGCATAGACCTGGTTCTGGTCCTGGTAGGAGACGATCGACACATCCGCGTTGGCCCAGTGCGCGTTCGCGTAGGTTTCCTGGATGGAGCCCTGCAGCACGCCGATGCGCTTGCCCTTCAGCGATTCCGGCGTCGGCTGCAAACCGCTGCTCGCGCGCGCGATCAGCTGCGTCGGCACGCGATAGATGATGGCGGTGAAGGCGATCGCCTGGCGACGCTGCGGCGTCGCGTTCATGGCCGAGTTGATCGCGTCGAACTTGCGCCCCTGCAGGGCCGGGATCAATCCGTCGAACGAGGTCTCCACCCACTTGCAGTCGAGCTTCGCAGTGCGGCACACGGCATTGCCGACGTCGATGTCGAAGCCCTGCAGCGAGCCGTCGGCCGCCTTCGATTCGAACGGCGCGTATTGCGCCTCGACGCCGAAGCGCAGGTTCTGCGCATCGGCCGCCCGGGCGGCGCCCGTGAGGCTCATGGCAGCCGTCGCGCCGAGCGCGCAGGCGAACGCGCTGACGCGCCGCCGGTTCCATCCAGTCATGCTGATCTCCTTGCAGTCTGCGGGATTCGGATCAGAGCGCGCGCAGCCGGCGCGCGCCCTCGACGAGCGTCGCGTCGTCCTTGGCGAAGCTCAGGCGTATCACGCCGGTCTCGGTGCCGTCCGCGTGGAACGCCGACAGCGGGATGGTGGCGACGCGCGCGTCGCGAATCAGGCGCAGCACGAAATCGCTGTCGCGCTCGTCGGAGAAATCGCGAAAGCGCGCCAGCATGAAGAAGCTGCCCTCGCTGGGCAGCAGCTCGAAGCGCGAATCGGCCAGCTCGCGCGCCAGCAGGTCGCGCTTGGCCTGGTAGAAGGCCGACAGCCCCAGGTAGCTGGCCGGATCGGCCAGCGCCTCGGCGAAGGCGATCTGCATCGGCGTATCGGCCGAGAACACCATGAACTGGTGGACCTTGCGGATCTCGTCCATCAGCGCGGCCGGCGCCAGGCAATAGCCGACGCGCCAGCCCGTCACGTGGAAGGACTTGCCGAACGAGGAGACGATCACGCTGCGCTCGGCCAGCGCCGGGCGGCTCGCCATGCCGAGGTGGCGCGCGCCGTCGAACACCACGTGCTCGTAGACCTCGTCGGACAGGATCACGATGCCGGTGTCGCGCGTGAGCCGCTCGAGCCGCGCGAGATCGTCGGCGCCGAAAATGGTGGCGGTGGGGTTGTGCGGGGTGTTGACGATGATCATCCGCGTGCGCGGCGTGAGCGCGGCCGCCACCTCGTCCCAGTCGATCCGGAAGGTTTCCGGCGAGAGCTTGATGGCCACCGGCACGGCGCCCTGCATGCGCACGATCGGCGCGTAGCTGTCGAACGAGGGCTCGAAATAGATCACCTCGTCGCCGGGATGCACCAGCGCGCTGATCGCGGCGTACAGGCCCTCGCTGGCGCTGGCCAGCACGGTGATCTCGCTGCCGGGGTCGTAGCGCGCGCCGCCCAGGCTCTCGGTCTTCAGCGCCAGCGCCTCGCGCAGCGCCAGCACGCCCGGCATCGGCGCGTACTGGTTGTGGCCGTCGCGCATCGCGCGCGCCACGCCCTCGACCAGCGCCGGGTCGGGCGCGAAGTTGGGCGCGCCCTGCGAGAGATTGAGGGCATCGTGTTCGGCGGCCAGCTTGCCGATCACGCTGAAGATCGTGGTGCCCACGTCGGGCAGCTTGGAGCGGGGCGCGAGGGCGCTCTGCATGGGACATCTCCTGCGGCGGAACCGGCCGCGCCGACGCGGCGGCGGCCTTACCGGGCGATTTAGCCGGAGACAAATTCCCCCCGCAATCGAATCCTCTGCATGGCCGCCATGAGGAAATTGCATGGCTGAACCGCACGACGCGATCCCGCGCCGCGATGCTCCGCGGCACGGCGGCCATGAAAAAACCGGCCGGCCGGCACGTCGTGACAACGTGCCGACCGGCCGGTCCGGTCCCGCGAGCCAACCCGGGCGGTCAAGCCGCCGGGGCTGCGAGGCTTACTTGCCGCCGATGCTCTTGAGCGGCTTCCACTCGCCCTTTTCGACCTTGTACATCGTGATGCCGCCGTTCTTCAGGTCGCCGCGCGAATCGTAGGCGATATGCGTCGAGGTCACGCCGGCCATGTCGGTCTGCGCCAGCACCGGCAGGTACTTGGCCGGATCGGTCGAGTTCGCCTTCTTCATCGCGTTGAACATCGCCATCGCGCCGTCGTAGGCGTACGGCGAGTAGGTCTGCACGTCCTCGCCGAAGCGCTTCTTGTACTTGTCGGCGTAGGTCTTGCCGCCCGGCATGTCGTTCAGCGGCAGGCCGGCCAGCGAGGCGATGGTGCCTTCCGAGGCGTCGCCCGCGATCTTCAGGAAGGTCGGCGTGTGGACCATTTCACCGCCCATCAGCGGCGCCGTGACGCCCAGCGACTTCATCTGCTTGACCATCGGCGCGGCCTGCGAATCGGCGCCGCCGTAATAGACCAGATCCGGCTTGGCGGCCTTCAGCTTGGTCAGGATCGCCTTGAAGTCGACGGCCTTGTCGTTGGTGAACTCGCGATCGACGATGGTCGCGCCGGCTGCCTTGGCGGCCTTCTCGAACTGGTCGGCCAGGCCCTGGCCGTAGGCGGTGCGATCGTCGACGATGGCGATCTTCTTCATGCCGAGATCCTTCACCGCGAAGGCGCCCGCGACCGATCCCTGCTGCGTGTCGGAGGTCATCATCCGGAAGGTCGTCTTGTAGCCTTGCGTGGTGTACTCCGGCGCCGTCGCCATCGCGACTTCCGGGATGCCGGCGTTCGCGTAGATGCGCGAGGCCGGGATCGTGGTACCCGAGTTGAAGTGGCCGAGCATGCCCTTGATACCGTCGTCGACGAGCTTCTGCGCGACCGTGGTGCCCGTGCGCGGGTCGGCCTGGTCGTCCTGCGAGTCGAGCACGAAGGTCACCGGCTTGCCGCCGATCACGGGCTTCGTCGCGTTGAAGTCCTCGATCGCCAGCACGATGCCGTTCTGCATGTCCTTGCCGTAATGCGCCTGCGCTCCCGTCATCGGTGCCGCGAAGCCGATCTTCACGTCATCCGCGTACGCGGTCCCCGCCAGCGACATGACCGCAACGAACGTCGCGCCTGCCACTTTTTTCATCGTGTGTTGCATTAGCTTCTCCTAATACCAGGGTAAAACCAGGGTAAATGGAGCGGCTTCGGGTTTGCCGTGCCGCTTCCGTTTCGTCATGCCAACCAGCCGGGATCGCTCAGCCGATCGTCATCAGGTTCGCGTTACCGCCCGCCGCCGCGGTGTTCACGCTGACCGAGCGCTCGGTCAGCAGGCGCTCCAGCGCGTAATCCTCGTCGCCGTTCTCGAAGGCGCCGGCCGCCACGCCCTGCACCGAGACGATCGGACCGGGACGCTGCGAGACCTCCTTCACCAGCGCCAGCAGTTCGTCGCTGTCGCCTTCGAACAGCACCGCGTCGAAGCTCGCGTCGGCCTGCTTGCGCACCGTCGCCTGGCCCTTCAGCGAGGCCGGCAGCGCGGCGGCCAGCGCCTCGCCGGCGGCGCCCGCGAACAGCGCGCGGTTGCCGGTGGCCAGCACCGAGGCGAACTGCGCAC
>NZ_VWWK01000083.1:0-28615 GCF_011753035.1 Burkholderia sp. Ax-1720
ACGCTGTCGGAGGCGCGCGCCCAGGCCGCCGACGCGCTGGGCGGCGCGGTGACGGCCGCCATGCAGGAACTGTCGATGGCGGGCGGCAGCTTCGAGGTCGGCCTGCTGCCGCTGGCCGAGGGCGGCGCGCACGGGCTCGAGCAGATCGAGTTCCGCGTCGCCGGCCACCCGGGCGTGCCGCTGCGCCCGCTGGCGAAGGTCGCCTCGGGCGGCGAGCTGGCGCGCATCAGCCTGGCACTGGCGGTGATCGCCAGCGCGGCCAGCCTCACGCCCACGCTGATCTTCGACGAAGTGGATACCGGCATCGGCGGCGGCGTGGCCGAGGTGGTCGGCCGCCTGCTGCACCAGCTCGGCCGGGACCGCCAGGTGCTGTGCGTCACCCACCTGCCGCAGGTGGCCGCGCGCGGCGACCATCACTTCCAGGTCGCGAAGGCGCAGGGCCCGGGCGGCGGCACCGTGTCCTCGGTCACCCCGCTCGATCGCGCGAGCCGCGTCGAGGAAGTCGCGCGCATGCTCGGCGGGCTCGAGATCACGGCCACCACGCGCAAGCACGCCAAGGAAATGCTGGCCGCCTGAGGCCGGCCTGTCCCGCGTCGCGCGGGCGCCCGCCGCTGTCAGGCGTGCTGTGACGACCGCCCCCGCCCAGGCACCGCGGCAACTCCCGTGATCCTGGCCGGCACCCGCCGGCGGCGGCTCGGGGCGCTTCCCCCGCTCAGGCCGGCCGCGCCGCGATCGGCTCGATCTCGTCGAGCCCGGCGCGCGCGAGCCAGTGGCAATAGCCGCCGAGGCTGCCGCGATCGATGGTGGCCGGGTCGATGCCGTCGTACTCGCCGGCGCGAAACGCGTGCTTCGAGAAATATTCCTCGATATGCCAGGCATGGATGTGCAGCACGTCCCCGCCCAGGCGCCGCGTCGCGTGCGGGAAATGGTCGAGCAGGCCGATCGAGCAGCGCTGCGGGTAGGTCTGCCGCAAGGCCAGCTCGCCGGCGTACATGGTCAGCACGTTCTTGCACCAGCCCGGCCACTGCCCCTCGTGCTCGGCAAACTCCTCGGCCAACAGCCGCCGGCAGTAATCCATCTGCGCCACCAGGAAGTGCCGCACCATCTCCGACGGGCCGTACACCGAGGCGCCGACGTTGTGCAGGCCCGCATGCGGAAAGCCCCAGCGCGCGCTGCACTCGACCAGCTTGCGGCGCACCGAATCCTCGTAGGCATAGGCGCCGAACCCGAAGCACAGGCCGCTCGGCACGAAGCTCGCGAAGGCCGGCGTGACGAAGGTATCGCAGTCGGTCTTGAGCACCAGGTCGAAGCCGGCGCAGGCATCGAGCACCTCCGGCGCGCACAGGTTGGCGACCGAATTGATGTAGGGATAGCCGGCCCACTCGGCATGCGTTCGAGCATGAGGCAGCGCCGGCATCACGACCAGGCGCGGATCGGCCGGCAGATGGCCGACCACCTCGGGATGACAGACCACGACCAGCGCGCCGCCGTCCAGCGAGCGCGTATGGATCAGGCTCTTGTAGAGCCAGAAGAACTCCTCGACCATCTGGCTGTTGTGGTCCACATAAACCAGGATCGCCTTTTTCATTTTGAATTCTGGATCGGGAGAAGGTCGCCGCATCGTATCACCGGCTTTTTGCGCCCGCCAGCGGCCGCGCCGGCCGGCAGCGGGCCCACCTGGCCAGACGAACCGGGCCTCGCGCCGATCCCGGCGCGAGGCCCGATGCTTCCCGCCCGCCGGCCTTCAGCCGGCCGCGCTCACTGCGGCTCGGCCGGCGTCACGCCGCCGAACACGCGCTCCCACAGCGCCGCCACGGCGGCCCGCTCGGCCGCGACGGTCTCGCCCGGCACGCGCGCCTTCTCCATCCCGTCGAGCCGCAACTGGTGCTGGCGCTTGCGATAGAGCCGGTAGGCAGCGCCCACCGTCTCCGCCTCGGTGTCGTCCATCAGCCCGAAGCGCGCCACCTCGCGCAGCAGCGCGATGTTGCCGGTATTGCGGATCAGCTCGGGATCGCGCGCCGCGTGCAGCAGCACCCAGTACTGCACGATGAACTCGATGTCGACCATCCCGCCGCGGTCGTGCTTCAGGTCGAACAGCTCGGTATGGTTCGGATGGCCGGCCGCCACCTTGTCGCGCATGCCGACGATCTCGCGCGCCAGCATCTCGCCCTCGCGCGGCGTGGTCAGCACCTGCTCGCGGATCGCCTCGAAGGCCGCGCCGATTTGCGCGTCGCCGGCGCTGAAGCGGGCCCGCGTGAGCGCCTGGTGCTCCCAGACCCAGGCCGTGTTGGCGCCGTCGCCCTCGCGCAACTGGTAGCGACGGAACGCGTCGAGGTCGGTGACCAGCAGGCCCGCCTCGCCGTTCGGCCGCAGCCGCAGGTCGAGGTCGAACAGCGCGCCCGCGCCGGTGGCCGTGGTCAGCCAGGTGATCAGGCGGCGCGTGTAGGTGGTGTAGATATCGGCGGCGCGCTCGTCGGGATCGTCGTAGAGGAAGATCACGTCGAGATCGGAGGCGTAGCCGAGCTCCTTGCCGCCGAGCTTGCCGTAGGCGATCACCGCGAAGCGCGGCCGCTCGATGTGCCGCTTGGCGAGCTGCGACCAGACCACCTCGAGCGTGACGTCGAGCACCGCGTCGGCCAGCTCCGAGAGCCGGTCGCTGACGTGCTCCACCGACAGCTTGCCGGCCAGGTCGATCAACAGGATCCGGAACACCTCGGCGTGCTGCGCGTGGCGCAGCAGGTCCATCTGCTGCTCCATGCCGTCGGCCGCGGCCAGCCGCGCGCGCAGCGCGTCCTTGAAGGCCGGCCAGTCGAACGGGCTGGCGATCGCCTCGTCGTCGAGCAGCTCGTCGAGCAACTGCGGATGGCGGATCAGGTAGCCGCCGCCCCAGCGCGTCGCGCCCAGCACCGACAGCACGCGGTCGAGCGCGGCCGGGTACTCGGTGAGCAGCGCCAGGTAGGCGCCGCGCCGACCGACCGTCTCCAGCAGGTCGAAGAAGCGGATCACGGTGTCGTCGCGATGCGCGGCGTCGATGCCCGGGGCGGCGTCGAGCGCGCGCTGCGCGACGCGGTCGAAGCGCTGCCGGCTGCTTTCGGGCAGGCCCGCGTAGCGCGAGGAGCGCCACACGCCGCGCAGCCGCGCCAGCACCGCGTCCGGATCGACGAAGCCGAGGCCGGCCAGGCGCGCGTTCAGTGCCTCGTCCTCGCCGTCGTCGGCCAGCGCGCCGCTCCAGATCCAGGCCGCCGCGCCCTCCTCGCCATTGCCGTTGCCGCAGGGGTCGCCCGCCAGCCGGTTCGAGAAGATCTGGTCGAACTGCGCCTCGACGAAGCCGCGGTGCCGGTCCAGCTCGGCGAGCAGCGCGGCGTAGTCGGCGAAACCGAGCGAGGCGGCCAGCGCCGCGCGATCCTCGGCCTCGACCGGCATCGCGTGGGTCTGCGCGTCGTTGCGGTACTGCAGGCGGTGCTCGATCACGCGCAGGAAGCGATAGGCCTCGGCGAAGCGCTCGGCCACCTCGGCCGCGATCAGGCCGCGCGCGCTCGCATGCTGCAGCACGGCCAGCGTCGGGCGCACCCGGAAATCGGCGTCCTGGCCGCCGCGGATCAGCTGGAACACCTGCGCGCTGAACTCGATCTCGCGGATCCCGCCGCGCCCGAGCTTGATGTCGTCGGCCTTGTCGGGGCGCATCGAGGCGCGACGCTGCGCCTCCTGGCGGATCTGGCGGTGCAGCGAGCGGATCGCGCCGATCACCCCGAAATCGAGATAGCGCCGGAAGACGAAGGGCTTGACGATCGCGTCGAGCTGCCCGGCCAGGCGCCGCGCCGACTCGCTGCCGGGCTCGGACACCAGCCGCCCCTTGATCCAGGCATAACGCTCCCACTCGCGCCCCTGCACGTAGAAATATTCCTCCAGCATGCCGAGGCTGCACACCAGCGGGCCGGAATCGCCGTTCGGGCGCAGCCGCATGTCGACGCGGAACACGTAGCCGTCGGCGGTGGTGTCGGACAGCACGCCGATCAGGCGCCGGCCCAGCCGCGTGAAGTATTCCTGAGTGGCCAGGGCCGCGCGCGTGCCGCCGGCGGTCTCGCCGTCGTCCTCGTAGACGAAGATCAGGTCAATGTCGGAGGAGACGTTCAGTTCGCGCCCGCCCAGCTTGCCCATGCCGACCACGCCGAGCGTCAGGCGCTCGCCCCCGGGCCCGCGCGGCTCGCCGTAGAGCGCCTCGAGCTCGGTCGAGAGCACCGCCAGCGAACGCTGGATGGTGGCCTCGGCCAGGTCGGTCATGGCGCCGGTCACCTCGGCGACGTCGGCCGTGCCGGCCAGGTCGCGCTCGGCCACCGCGCCGAATACCTCGATGCGCAACTGCCGCAGGGCGCGGCGCAAGGGCTCCTCGCCGATCGGCGCGGCCGCGCCCTCGGGCTGGCCGAGCAGCTCGTCCAGGCGGCCGTCGATCGCCGCGCGCGTGATCGGCGCGGCGGCCCAGGCGGCGATCCGCGCGGCCAGCTCGGGGCGCGCGGCGACCGCGCGCGCCAGGTAACGGGAATAGGCAGTGCTGCTCGGGGTGGTGGCGTCGGTCATGGCGGCGGCGCGATGGGAAGGCGGTCGGGGCGCGACAGGCGCGCGAAAAATGCCGGCAGTAACACGTAACGGCAAGGCCACTGCAGGGCCGCGGCAGCTTCGGTGCCTCGCAGCAAGGGCTTAACGGCAAGGCGCCCGGCGGGCTTCACGCTGCCCCGCGGGACGCGGCAGGCGTGAAACGTCGCCGGCCGCGACGGCTTCGGCGGCACGCGCCACGCCCGGCAGCCTGCTTCGCGAAACCACCGCCGACTCGCGCCTACGCCAGCCCGCAAGCCGGCCAAATGGGCGCGTCGGCAAACCCCTGTGTTACATTTCAGCGTCAGTCCGCAACGCTACCACATCGCCGCCCGTCCGCCGCATGCCCGACCGTCAGGAATCCGCCGCCAGCAGTCAAGAAGCCGGACCTCCCAAGCACGATCATCCGGTGCTGCGCCGCGTGTTCCGCGTCGTTCTGATCGGCGGCGCGACGCTCTACTTCGTGGCCGCCGGCAGCTACCTGGGCCTGCGCTATGCGCTGCTGCCGCAGGTCGACAAGCTGCGGCCCCGCATCGAATCCTTCGTTTCCGACAAGCTCCACGCCGAAGTC
The DNA here is from genome assembly GCF_011753035.1 of Burkholderia sp. Ax-1720. NCBI lineage: Bacteria > Pseudomonadati > Pseudomonadota > Betaproteobacteria > Burkholderiales > Burkholderiaceae > Burkholderia > Burkholderia sp. Ax-1720. The sequence goes on from NZ_VWWK01000083.1 coordinate 5,162, forward strand.
CGGATCGCCCGCCTGGCACCGCACTGGTCCGGCATGCAGCCCGGCGTCGACGTCACCGCCCTGAGCATCCGCGACAAGGACGGCGTCACCGCCCTGACCATCCCGCATGCCACCGCCGCGATCTCCTGGCGCTCGCTGGTGCGGCTCTCGCCGACGCTCTCCAGCCTGGTGGTGGACGCGCCGGACCTGCTGATCGCGCGCCGGCGCGACGGCACGCTGAGCATCGCCGGGGTGGACGTACCGACCACCCGCAAGGGCGGCAACGACGCCTTCAGCACCTGGCTGCTGCGCCAGCAGGCGATCGTGCTGCGCGAGGGCACGCTGCGCTGGCGCGACGCCGAGCGCGACGCGCCCGAGCTGACGCTGACCGGGATCCGCCTGGCGGTGCTCAACGACGGCCTGGTGCACCGCCTGGCGCTGCAGGCGCCCGCCAACGGCACCCTGCTGGCCGGCCCGCTCGATTTCCGCGCGCGCTTCACCCACAAGCCGCTGGCCGCGATCGGCCGGCCCGCCAACTGGACCGGCGACGCCTACGTCTCGACCGGCCCGGTCGACCTGCCGACCCTGGCGCGCTACGCGCCGCTGCCGCTCAAGGCCTATGCCGGACGCATCGACAACACCATCTGGATCGGCTTTCGCGACGGCCGGCTGTTCGACGCGCACGGCAGCCTGAGCGGGGCCGACGTCGCGCTGCGGGTGCGCCCGACCCAGCCGCGCCTGGACATCCCGGTGGCCGGCTTCGGCTGGGATCTCGCGCTGGCGCCGGGCCGCGACTACACGCTGAAGCTCTCGAACCTGCACGCCGAGCTGGGCCAGCCGCCGCTCGACGACGGCACGCCGCTGTCGCGCGCGCTGTCCTTCGCGACCCTGACGGCGCGCTACCGCGTGCCCGACGCCAGCCACGGCCAGCTGATCCAGGTGGCCGGCGACCGCGTCGACCTGGGGATCCTGGCCGAATTCATCCGCGGCCTGCCGCTGCCGGCGCGCTTTCGCAACGAGCTGGTGCGGGTCGACCCGCGCGGCCTGATCGCCAACTACGTGATGGAGGCCGAGCGCGCCGCGCCGGGCAAGGCCGAGCTGGCCGGCGACGAGACCGCCCATGCCGCGCCGATCGTGCGCTATCGCCTGACGGGCGACCTGCAGGGGATCAGCGTCGAGGCCCAGGAACCGGGGCCGGGGCTGTCGCCGCGCGGCCATCCGCGCGCCGGGATCCCCGGCTTCGAGAACGTCTGGGGCCATGTCGACGCGAACGAGCGCGGCGGCAGCGCCAGCATCGACACGGTCAAGGCGGCCGTCACCGTGCCCGGGGTGTTCGAGGACCCGCGCCTGTCCTTCGACCGCCTGCGCGCGCAGACCTCCTGGACCATCGCCTCGGCCGCCGCGCCGGGCGAGCGGCGCCCGCGCGTCGACGTCAAGCTGCCGCTGCTCTACGTCGAGAATCCCGATGCCGAGATCACCGTCAGCGGCGGCTATTCGAATCCCGGCCACGGCCGCGGCACGCTCGACCTGAAGGCCGATTTCGGCCGCGCGGCGATCCCGCGCATCGTGCGCTACCTGCCGACCAGCATGTCCGAGCACCTGCACCAGTATCTCGGCCACGCGCTGCAGGCGGGCGTGGTCTCGAAGGGCGCGACCATCATCGCCCAGGGCCCGCTCGAGACCTTCCCCTACGAATACGCGCCGAACGACGGCGTGTTCCACATCGTCGCGCCGTTCACCGGCGGGCGCTTCGAGCCGACCCCGCAGCCGCCGCGCAAGCTCGCCAACGGCACGCCCAGCGTCTGGCCGGCGCTGGACGGCATCGACGGCGTGTTCGAGCTGCGCAACAACAAGCTGCGCTTCGACATCCCGCGCGCCCACTACAAGGGCGTGCAGCTGAGCAAGGTGATCGGGCGCATCGACGACCTCGGCCACCCGGCCGAGTCGCCGCTGCTGATCGAGGGCCGCGCGCACGGCCCGCTGGCCGACCTGATCGACTATACGAACCACAGCGCGCTGGGCGGCCTGTCGGGCCATGTCGGCGAGAAGCTGCGCGCGCAGGGCCCGGCCTCGCTGGCGCTGAAGCTGACCATCCCGCAGCACGTCAAGCACCCGCATACGCTGGTCGAGGGCGCGCTCGCGTTCGGCGGCAACACGCTGGAATCGGACGGCCTGCCGCCGCTCTCGCAGCTGCGCGGCACGGTGCGCTTCACCCAGCAGAGCGCCGAGCTGGACCGGCTCTCGGCGCGCCTGCTCGGCGGCGCGGTGCACGCCAACGGCCGGTTCCGGCGCAACGACGGTTATGCCTTCGACGTGGACGGCCGGATCGCCGTCGATTCGGCCCGCGGGCTCAACCTGCACGGGCCGGCCGCCGCGCTGCTGGGCCGCGTGGTGGGCGACGCGCCGTACCGGCTGGCGGTGCGCGGCGCCAAGGGCGGCCTGCCCGAGATCACCGCCTCCTCGGACCTGACCGGGCTCGCGCTGGACTTCCCGGCGCCCTTCACCAAGCCGGCCGGCACACCGATGCCGTTCGGCTTCACGCTCGCGCCGCTGCCGCCCGAGGAGGGCCGCGCGCTGGAGCAGGCCGAACTCAAGCTCGGCCCGGTGGCCGCCACCTACGTGCTCGACGCCACTCGCGGCGAACCGGTGCGGGCCGTGCGCGGCGCGCTCGGCATGAACCGCATGCCGGACCTGCCGCGCGAGGGCGTGACGGCCGCCGTCGACGCCACCGCGCTCGACGCCGACGCCTGGATCGCCTTCGCCAAGACCTTGCGCGGCACGCCGGCATCATCCGCGGCACCCGCGGCGGCCGCCACGCCGCCGGCCGCGCTGCCGCGGCAGGCGCCGCGCATCGACTTTGCGAGCTTCGCGCCGAAGCGCTTCGCCCTGCACTTCGGCACGCTCAAGCTGATCAAGCGCAACTGGGAGAACGTGATCGTCGGCGCCTCGCATGTCGACGATCTCTGGCAGGCCAACGTGGCCTCGAACCAGGTTTCGGGCTACCTGTCCTGGTCGCCGCACGGCGACGCCGGCGCGGGCCAGGCCGGCGCCCCGGGCGGCGCGGGCGTGCTGAACGCGCGCCTGGCCAAGCTGGTGGTGCCCGACAGCGCCGACCACGACCTGGTGGGCGGCGCCATGACCATGCCGACCGATCGCGCGATGCCCGCCATCGACCTGGTGGTCGACCAGGTGGTGGCGCGCGGCCACGACATCGGCCGGCTGCAGGTCAATGCGCACAACTTCGAGGAAAACGGCGTGCCGGTCTGGCAGCTCGACAAGCTCGAGCTGGCCAACCCGGCCGCCAAGCTGACCGCCACCGCCAACTGGCGCACCTCGAAGCGCGCGCTGGCGCGCGGCGCCGACGAGGACGACGCGCCGCGCCGCACGGTGTTCGACTTCAAGCTGGCGGTCGACGACGCCGGCGCCCTGCTCGACCGGGTCGGGCTGCCGCGCACGATCGCCAACGGCAAGGGGACGCTGGCGGGCAAGGTCGGCTGGCGCGGCGGCCCGACCGCGATCGACTACCCGAGCCTGGGCGGCCAGCTCTCGCTCGATCTTGAGCACGGCCAGATCCTCAAGGTCGACCCGGGCGCGGCCAAGCTGCTCGGCGTGCTGAGCCTGCAGGGGCTGGCGCGCTTCCTGACGCTCGATTTCCGCGACGTGATCGGCAAGGGCCTGCCCTTCGAGACCATCCAGGGCACCAGCAAGATCACCAACGGCATCGCCACCACCGACGACTTCCACATGATCACCGCCCCGGCGCGCGTGACCGTGAAGGGCAAGGTCGACCTCGCCCACGAAACCCAGGACCTGCACGCGCACATCGCGCCCAAGGTCAGCGCCAGCGCCGCGGCGATCGGCGCGGCGGTGATCAACCCGCTGCTCGGCCTGGGCGTGCTGGCCGCCAACCTGGCGCTGTCGCAGACGCTCTCGCACGCCTTCGCGTTCGACTACGCGATCACCGGCTCCTGGGCGCATCCGCGGATTCAGCGGGTCGGGGGCGATCGCGGTAAGATGGACCGCACGCCCGCCGACGCGGACGCGGCCCGCCCCTGATGCGGCACGCGCCCGACCCGAGCCTGGGGCGGGACGCACCCTTATTTCATTGCGACATTCACCGATGACCGACCGAACCGATCGCCCGGCGCAGTTGACGGTCGCCGCGCTGCAGATGGTCAGCACGCCCGACGTGGTGCGCAACCTCGACGAGGCCGGCCGCCTGATCGCCGAGGCCGCGGCCGGCGGCGCGCAGCTGGTGCTGCTGCCCGAATATTTCTGCTTCATGGGCCGTCGCGACACCGACAAGCTGGCGATCGCCGAGCCCTACCAGGACGGCCCGATCCAGCGTTTCCTGGGCGACGCCGCGCGGCATCACGGGGTCTGGGTGATCGGCGGCACGCTGCCGCTGGCCGCGCCCGAACCCTCCCGCGTGCTGAACACCACCCTGGTGTTCGATCCCGAGGGCCGCGAGGCGGCGCGCTACGACAAGATCCACCTGTTCAATTTCGAGAAGGGCGAGGAATCCTTCGACGAGGCGCGCACCATCCGCCCCGGCGAAACGGTCCAGGCCTTCGAGGCGCCGTTCGGGCGGGTCGGCCTGTCGGTCTGCTACGATCTGCGCTTTCCGGAGCTGTACCGCCGGCTCGGCGACTGCGCGCTGATGGTGGTGCCCTCGGCCTTCACCTACACCACCGGCCGCGCGCACTGGGAAACCCTGCTGCGCGCGCGGGCCGTCGAGAACCAGTGTTACGTGCTGGCCGCCGCGCAGGGCGGCACGCACGAGAACGGCCGCCGTACCTGGGGCCACAGCATGCTGATCGATCCGTGGGGCGAGATCCTCGCCGTGCGCGACGAGGGCCCGGGCGTGGTGGCCGGCGCGCTCGACCCGGCCCGGATCGCCGAGGTGCGCCAGAGCCTGCCGGCCTGGCGGCATCGCGTGCTGGGCTGACGCCGCCCGCGCCCCGAATTCGAGAACTCCCCCGAGACACCCGTTAAGAACCCCGATACCGCATGAACATCATCGAACCCGGCATCCGCAATCTCGCCCTCGCCAAGGACATCCTGCTCACGCCCTACGGGCTCGACGAGTCCCTGCTCACGCGCACGCTCGCCGACATCTTCACGCATCGCGTCGACTATGCGGACCTGTACTTCCAGGCCACTCGCAGCGAGGCCTGGAGCCTGGAGGAAGGGATCGTCAAGTCGGGCAGCTTCAGCATCGACCAGGGCGTGGGCGTGCGCGCCGTGGCGGGAGATCGCACCGCCTTCGCCTATTCGGACGACCTCTCGCCCGAGGCGATCCGCCAGGCGGCCAGCGCCACCAAGGCGATCGCCGCGGCCGGCGGCGGGCGCCGCAAGATCCAGGTGGCCTCGTCGCTGACCGGCGTGTCGGGCCGCGACCTCTACCTGCCGTCCGATCCGCTCGCCTCGCTCGACGCGACCGCCAAGGTCAAGCTGCTGGAGCGCATCGAGCAGATGGCGCGCGGTCGCGACCCGCGCATCACCCAGGTGATGGCGGGCCTGGCCGGCGAATACGACGTGGTGCTGGTGGCGCGCAGCGACGGCGCGCTGGCCGCCGACATCCGCCCGCTGGTGCGCGTCTCGGTGACGGTGATCGCCGAGCAGAACGGCCGCCGCGAGATCGGCTCGGGCGGCGGCGGCGGGCGCTTCGACTACGGCTACTTCAGCGACGAGGTGCTCTCGAAGTACGTCGACGACGCGGTGCACGCGGCGCTGGTCAACCTCGACGCGCGCCCGGCCCCGGCCGGCGCGATGACGGTGGTGCTCGGCTCGGGCTGGCCCGGCGTGCTGCTGCACGAGGCGATCGGCCATGGCCTGGAGGGCGACTTCAACCGCAAGGGCTCGTCGGCCTTCGCCGGCCGCATCGGCGAGCAGGTGGCCGCCAAGGGCGTGACCGTGGTCGACGACGGCACCCTGCCGAACCGCCGCGGCTCGCTGAACATCGACGACGAGGGCAACCCGACCCAGTGCACCACGCTGATCGAGGACGGGATCCTGAAGGGCTACATCCAGGACACGCTGAACGCGCGCCTGATGAAGATGCCGGTGACCGGCAACGCGCGCCGCGAATCCTACGCGGCGCTGCCGATGCCGCGCATGACCAACACCTACATGCTCAACGGCGACAAGGACCCGCAGGAAATCATCGCCTCGGTCAAGAACGGCCTGTACGCGGTGAACTTCGGCGGCGGCCAGGTCGACATCACCAACGGCAAGTTCGTGTTCTCGGCCTCCGAGGCCTACATGATCGAGAACGGCAAGGTCACCTACCCGGTCAAGGGCGCCACGCTGATCGGCAGCGGCCCGGAATCGCTCAAGTACGTCAGCATGATCGGCAACGACATGAAGCTCGATTCGGGCGTCGGCGTCTGCGGCAAGGAGGGTCAGAGCGTGCCGGTCGGGGTCGGCCAGCCGACGTTGCGGATCGATTCGATGACGGTCGGCGGCACCGCCTGAATCCGCGGGAAATTTGCGCCGCCTTGCGGATTTTCCGCAGCGCGGCGCAGCTTATCCGCAGGAAATCGTGACCGAACGCGGATCATCCGCGTTTTTCATCGTCGCCGCTTGCATTGTCCGTGCCACCCGGGTATAAAGTTTCAATCACTTCCACGACGCAAATCCGCACCGTCATGTCCGCCAAGTTTTACTTTTACTTTTTTTGGTATCTCAGACCGTTGGCGGATCGAGAGGAGTGATGGCGCGCAGAGCGCAAACCGAATTCCCAGAAAACCGCCGGCGAACCCGGCGGTTTTTTTTCGTCCCGCCGGTTCCGCAGTCCGGCTCCCGATGAACCACCGGCCGCCCCAACCACACCGATATCCGCAACGGCCGAACGCACGCCCGAACCGGCGACGCCACACTGGAGAACAAGCATGCCCCCGCACAACACCGACGATGTCCGTATCCGCGAACTGAAGGAACTGACGCCGCCCGCCCACCTGATCCGCGAATTCCCCTGCTCGGAAGCCGTGGCGGAGCTGATCTACTCGACGCGCCGCTCGCTGCACCGGATCCTGCACGGCATGGACGATCGTCTGGTGGTGGTGATCGGCCCCTGCTCGATCCACGATCCCGCGGCGGCCGTCGACTACGCGAAGAAGCTGATCGAGCTGCGCCACCAGCATCGCGACGATCTCGAGATCGTGATGCGCGTCTACTTCGAGAAGCCGCGCACCACGGTGGGCTGGAAGGGCCTCATCAACGATCCGCACCTGGACAACAGCTTCAAGATCAACGAAGGCCTGCGCGCCGCGCGCGAGCTGCTGCTGCAGATCAACGAGCTGGGCCTGCCGGCCGGCACCGAATTCCTCGACATGATCAGCCCGCAGTACATCGCCGACCTGGTCTCGTGGGGCGCGATCGGCGCGCGCACCACCGAATCGCAGGTGCACCGCGAGCTGGCGTCGGGCCTGTCCTGCCCGGTCGGCTTCAAGAACGGCACCGACGGCAACGTCAAGATCGCGGTCGACGCGATCAAGGCCGCCTCGCAGCCTCACCATTTCCTGTCGGTCACCAAGGGCGGCCACTCGGCGATCGTCTCGACCGCCGGCAACGAGGACTGCCACGTGATCCTGCGCGGCGGCAAGGCGCCGAACTACGACGCCGAGAGCGTCAACGTCGCCTGCGGCGATATCGGCAAGGCCGGCCTCGCCGCGCGCCTGATGATCGACGCGAGCCATGCCAACAGCTCGAAGAAGCACGAGAACCAGATTCCCGTGTGCGCCGACATCGGCCGCCAGCTCGCCGCTGGCGACGAGCGCATCGTCGGCGTGATGGTCGAGTCGCACCTGGTGGGCGGCCGCCAGGACCTCACGCCGGGCTGCCCGCTGACCTACGGCCAGAGCATCACCGATGCCTGCATCGGCTGGGACGAGAGCGTCAAGGTGCTCGAAGGCCTCGCCGAGGCGGTGCGCGCGCGGCGCGTGGCACGCGGCAGCGGCAACTGATGCCGCGGCGCGCCGGTGCAGCTTGCCGGCGCGCGGATGAACGAGAATCGCCCGGGCGTGCCATTGGCCGCCCGGGCGATTTTTTTGCCGGCATTGCGGCGCCGGGTTTCAGGCCGGCGGCGCCGCAACCGCCGCGATCACTCGATCGCGCCGGAACCGAAGATCTCCGTGTGGACGCGCTCCGGCGCGACGCCGAGCGCCACCAGCGCATCGCGCTGCGCCGTCATGAAGGCAACCGGGCCGCAAAGATAGTAGTCGGCATCGGGCAGGATCGCTGCGCGCAGCAGCTCGGGTGTGAGCCGGCCTTCGCGATCGTGATCGACGCCGGGCTGGTCGTCCGGGCCCACCAGCTCGTAGACCACCTGGCGCGTCGCGTTCGGATGACGCGCCACCAGCGCGTTGAGCCAGTCGCGGAACGCGTGGACACGCCCCGAGCGGCAGGCATGCAGGAAGTGAATCCTGCGCTGGCTGCCGGCTTCGCTCAGCGCCGAGGCCATCGACACCATCGGCGTGATGCCGACCCCGCCCGAGATCAGCACCACCGGCGTGGCCGCCTCGCGCGCCAGCGTGAAGTCGCCCATCGGCGCCGTCACCTCGACGATCGCGCCCTCCTCCACCCCCTCGTGCAGCAGCGTCGACACCTTGCCGGCCGGCACCGGCTGGCCGCCGCCCTCGCGCCCGGCCTCGCGCTTGACCGAGATCCGCAGCCACTTGCCGTGCGGCGCGTCGGACAGGCTGTACTGGCGCGGCTGATCCACGCCGAGATCGCCGACATAGCGCTTGACCGTGAGGTACTGGCCCGGCTCGAAGCGCGGTGCCGCGCCGCCGTCGGTCGGCTCCAGGTAGAACGAGGTGATCTCGTCGCTCTCGCGCACCTTGCGCGCGACCCGGAACGGCCGGTAGCCGCTCCAGGGCGCGGCCTCGTAGAGCTTCGCCTCGACGCCGGCGAGCACCTGGGCGAGCTGCGCATAGGCCGCCTGCCAGGCCTCGAGCGTGGCCGCATCGACGGCATCGCCCAGCACCTCGACGATCGAGGCCAGCAGGTGCTCGCCGACGATCGGGTAATGCTCGGGCCGCACCGACAGGCTCACGTGCTTGTTCGCGATGCGCGACACCGCGCTGCCGAGCGCGCCGAGATTGTCGATATTGGCGGCGTAGGCGTAGACGGCCCTGGCCAGCGCCTCGGGCTGGCTGCCGCCGGCGCGCTGGTGCGTCTGGTTGAACAGGTTCTTCAGTTCGGGGTGGTGGCGGAACATGCGGGCGTAGAAATGCCGCGTGATGGTGCTGCCATGGGCGGCCAGCACCGGGGCGGTCGCCTTGACCCGGGCCATCTGTTCGGCGGTGAGCGTCGTCATCTTCTTCTCCGTGGGGACTCGTTTAAAGATGCGTTTACAATACATCTTTAAGATCGCACGTCGATGTGGACAAATTGACGCACCATTCAAGCCGATGCAACGGCGGCGGCAGGCCGATCAGCCGGCCGCCGCTTCGGGTTCACTCGGGCCGGCCACGCTCCCAGAGCACGTCGCTGCCGCCCGCCGCGCGGTTCAGCACGCGCGCCAGCACGAACAGCAGGTCGGAAAGCCGGTTCACGTAGCGGCGCGGGGTGGCCGCGACCTCGCCGACGGCGCCGAGCGCGACGATCGAGCGCTCGGCGCGCCGGCAGACGGTGCGGCAGACGTGCGCGAGCGCGGCCGGGCGCGAGCCGCCGGGCAGGATGAACTCCTTGAGCGGCGGCAGTTGCGCGTTGTAGTGCGCCAGCCAGTCGTCCAGCCGCGCCAGGTGCGCATCAGTCATCGCGACGTGCCCCGGAATGCAGAGCTCGCCGCCCAGGTCGAACAGGTCGTGCTGGATCGCCGCCAGCGCGCCGCGGATCTCCTCGGGCAGCGGCTCGGCCAGCAGCACGCCGAGCTGCGAATTCAGCTCGTCGACATCGCCGATCGCGGCGATCCGCGCATCGTCCTTGGCGACCCGGCTGCCGTCGCCCAGGCCCGTGGTGCCGTCGTCGCCGGTGCGGGTCGCGATCTTGCTCAGGCGGTTGCCCATGATGGTGGTCCTCGTCGTGTCGGGCCGCGCGGCACGAGCGTGCGCGGCCATGGATGGTGGCATCGATCCCGGCTCGGGACCGGCGCGACGGCGCGGGCTGCGCCCGGCGCGCCGCCGGGCGGGCTCGGCCGCCATGCCGGGATTATCCCAGCGCGGGCGGCTGGCCGCGCGCTGCCGGGCTTTGCGCGTAGAATGATTCGCCAGTCGTCGAGGCGGCATCATGCCGCAGGGCGTCGCGCCCGTTACCGGTGGCGGATGGCGCCGGCAGGCCGGTTGCGCCGCGGCAGGACCTAGGCCGTCACACGCCGCGCGCCGCCCGCCTCGCACGCCACGAATCGACAAGCCGCCCCAGGAGACACGCGTGAACCACCCCGCCCCGCCGGCCTCGCTGCGCCGCCCGTTCCCCGACGCGCTGCGCGAGGCGCTCGCCGCCGCCTTCGGCGAACGCGTCTCGACCTCCGAGGCGGTGCGCGAGCACCACGGCCGCGACGAATCCCCCTTCGATCCCGAACTGCCCGACGCGGTGGTATTCGCCGAGAACGCCGACGAGGTCCGCACCGTGGTCACGCTGTGCGCGCAATACGAGGTGCCGGTGATCCCCTACGGCGCCGGCTCCTCGCTCGAAGGCCACCTGCTGGCGGTACGCGGCGGCGTCTCGCTCGACGTCTCGCGCATGAACCGCGTGCTGTCGATCGACGCCGACGACCTGACCGTCACGGTCGAACCCGGCATCACGCGCAAGGCCCTCAACGAGAGCCTGCGCGACACCGGCCTGTTCTTCCCGATCGACCCCGGCGCGGACGCCAGCATCGGCGGCATGACGGCCACCCGCGCCTCCGGCACCAACGCCGTGCGCTACGGCACCATGCGCGAGAACGTGCTGGGCCTCACCGCCGTGCTCGCCGACGGCCGCCAGATCCGGACCGGCAGCCGCGCCCGCAAGTCCTCGGCCGGCTACGACCTGACGCGCCTGCTGGTCGGCTCGGAAGGCACGCTCGGCGTGATCACCTCGATCACGCTGCGCCTGCACCCGCTGCCCGAGGCGGTATCGGCGGCGATCTGCACCTTCCCCTCGATGGGCGACGCGGTGCGCAGCGTGATCGAGACGATCCAGACCGGCGTGCCGATCGCGCGCGTGGAGTTCATCGACGCGCTCGGCATCCGCGCCATCAACCGCCATTCGAACTTCACGCTGAACGAGGCGCCCACCCTGTTCTTCGAATTCCACGGCACCGAGGCCGGCGTGCGCGAGCAGGCCGAGCGCGTGCAGGAACTGGCCGCCGCCAACGGCGGCCGGGACTTCGAATGGGCCACCCGCCCCGAGGACCGCACGCGGCTGTGGTCGGCGCGGCACAACGCCTTCTTCGGCATGCTGCAGCTCAAGCCGGGCTGCCGCGCGGTGACCACCGACGTCTGCGTGCCGATCTCGCAACTGGCCGCCTGCGTCGAGGAAACCGAGATCGACCTGCGCGCCTCGACCCTGCCCTGCCCGATCGTCGGCCATGTCGGCGACGGCAACTTCCACGTCGCGATCCTGCTCGACCCGGACAAGCCCGAGGAGTTGGAGGAAGCCGAGCAGATCAATCAGCGCATCGTCGAGCGCGCGCTGCGCATGGGCGGCACCTGCACCGGCGAGCACGGCGTGGGCCTGCACAAGATGCGTTTCCTGGCCGCCGAGCACGGCGAGGAGGCGATCGACGCGATGCGCGCGATCAAGCTCGCGCTGGACCCGCGCAACCTGATGAATCCCGGCAAGATCTTCAGCCTCGACCGCGCATGAGGCGCGCACCCGCCGACCAGGAGCCGAGATGAACACGATCGCCCAAGGCCAGGCCCAAACAGGCGGCGCGAGCAGCGGTGCCGCGCACGCGGCCGGCAGCAATGCAATGGCCGACGCCGCCACCCGCGCACAACGCCAGCGCGAGGTGGTGCAGGCGCTGATGGCGGTGCTGCCGAGCCATTGCCTGCTGTACCGCGACGAGGACACTGCCGCCTACGAATGCGACGGGCTGGCCGCCTACCGGCGCCTGCCGCTCGCGGTGGCGCTGCCCGAGACCGAATCGCAGGTGCAGCGCATCGTGCAGATCTGCCGCCGCCTGAACGTGCCGATCGTGCCGCGCGGCGCCGGCACCAGCCTGTCGGGCGGCGCGCTGCCGAACCAGAGCGGCATCGTGGTGTCGCTGGCGCGCTTCACGCGCATCGTCGAGGTCGATTCCTACGCGCGCACCGCCACGGTCCAGCCCGGCGTGCGCAACATCGCCATCTCCGAGGCCGCCGCGCCCTACGGGCTCTACTACGCGCCCGATCCGTCCTCGCAGATCGCCTGCACGATCGGCGGCAACGTCGCCGAGAACTCGGGCGGCGTGCACTGCCTCAAGTACGGCCTGACGGTCCACAACGTGCTGCGCGTGCGCGCCGTGACGATCGACGGCGACGTGGTCGAGTTCGGCTCGCTGGCGCTCGACACGCCCGGCCTCGACCTGCTGGCCGTGATGATCGGCAGCGAGGGCATGTTCGCGATCGTCACCGAGATCACCGTGAAGCTGATCCCCAGGCCGCAGACGGCGCAATTGGTGATGGCCAGCTTCGACGACGTGGTGAAGGGCGGCGAGGCGGTGGCCGCGATCATCGCCGCCGGCATCGTGCCGGCCGGGCTGGAGATGATGGACAAGCCGGCCACCCGGGCCGTGGAGGCCTTCACGCAGGCCGGCTACGACCTGGACGCGGCCGCCATCCTGCTGTGCGAATCGGACGGCACGCCCGACGAGGTGGCCGAGGAGATCGCGCGCGTCACCTCGGTGCTGCGCGCCAGCGGCGCGACGCGGATCCAGGTCTCGCGCTCGGAGGCGGAACGGCTGCGCTTCTGGTCGGGCCGCAAGAACGCCTTCCCGGCCGCCGGGCGGATCTCGCCCGACTACTACTGCATGGACGGCACCGTGCCGCGCCGCGCGATCGGCCCGCTGCTGGCGCGCATCGAGCAGATGGAGGGGCAATACGGGCTGCGCTGCATCAACGTGTTCCATGCCGGCGACGGCAACATGCATCCGCTGATCCTGTTCAACGCCAACGATCCCGACGAGCTGCACCGCGCCGAGCTGTTCGGCGCCGACATCCTGGAGAGCTGCGTCGAGCTGGGCGGCACGGTGACGGGCGAGCACGGCGTGGGGGTCGAGAAGCTGAACTCGATGTGCGTGCAGTTCTCGCCGGAGGAGCGCGACGCGTTCTTCGCCGTGAAGCGCGCCTTCGACCCGGCCAGCCTGCTCAATCCCGACAAGGGCATCCCGAGCCGCGCGCGCTGCGCCGAATACGGCCGCATGCACGTGCGCGGCGGCTTGCTGCCGCGCCCGGACCTGCCGCGTTTCTGAGGAAAGCGGCTCGGCCGGGATGCTCGGCGGCCGGCCCGGGTCGCGCTGCCGGCCGGGATTCCGGCTCCGGAGAACGAACCTGCCGATCCGCCCGCGCCTGGCGGCCGACCCGGCGTGCCGCCAGGCGCCAGGTGCGCGCGGACCTTCGCAAGCTCGCCACCGCGCCGAGCGAGCGCCAAACCCGGCCCGCACCGGGCCACCCGCCCCGCCGCCCTCGCGCGCTGTCTCTAGGGGGATCGCCCGACTGTCGCCGCTTATGGCGCCGGTACAATCGAAGCACAAGAAATTTCAGGACGAGGCGACACCGGATGGAACAGGACGAGATCGTCGCGAACTGGGCCGAACGCATCCGCAGCGCGGGCGCGCAGGGCCGCTCGCTGCGGATTCGCGGCGGCGGCACCAAGGACTGGTACGGCCAGTCGCTCGACGGCGAGATACTCGATACGCGCGCCTGGCACGGCATCGTCTCCTACGACCCCGCCGAACTCGTGATCACGGCACGCGCCGGCACGCCGCTGGCGGCCATCGAGGCGGAGCTTGCCGCGCACAACCAGATGCTGCCCTTCGAGCCTCCCCACTTCGGCCGCCACGCCAGCTTCGGCGGCGCCATCGCGGCCGGCCTGTCGGGCCCGCGGCGCGCCAGCGCCGGCGCGGTGCGCGACTTCGTGCTCGGCGTCACGCTGATGAACGGGCGCGGCCAGGTGCTGCGCTTCGGCGGCCAGGTGGTGAAGAACGTCGCCGGCTACGACGTGGCGCGCCTGATGGCCGGCTCGCTGGGTACGCTCGGGCTGATGCTGGACCTGTCGGTGAAGGTGCTGCCGGTGCCGGTCGCCGAGCTGACGCTGAAGTTCGACATGAGCGCGACCGACGCGGTGCGCAAGCTCAACGAGTGGTCGGGCCACCCGTTCCCGGTCAGCGCGAGCGCCTGGCGCTTCGGCACCCTGGTGCTGCGCCTGTCGGGCGCCGAGGCGGCCGTCAAGGCGGCCAAGGGCGCGCTGGGCGGCGAAGCGGTGGACGCGGTCGAGGCGCAGCGCTTCTGGCACGGCGTGCGCGAGCAGAACGACCCGTTCTTCAACGCGATGCTGCCCGGCCACGCGCTCTGGCGCCTGTCCCTGCCCTCGATCACCGAGCCCATGCACCTGCCCGGCTCGCAGATGATGGAATGGGGCGGCGCGCAGCGCTGGTGGATCACCGACGCCGACGCCACCACGGTGCGAATGAGCGCCAAGCAGGCCGGCGGCCACGCCACGCTGTATCGCGCCAGCGCCGGCTACGATCGCGGCGGCGGCGTGTTCACGCCGCTGGCCGGGCCGCTGCTGGCGATCCACCGTGGCCTGAAGGCCGCCTTCGATCCGGACCGCGTGTTCAACCGCGGCCGGCTCTACCCCGATTTCTGAGCCGCCCATGCAGACCAAGCTCGCCGATTTCATCCGCGACACGCCCGACGGCGCCGAGGCCGAATCGATCCTGCGCAAGTGCGTGCACTGCGGTTTCTGCACCGCCACCTGCCCGACCTACCAGTTGCTCGGCGACGAGCTCGACGGCCCGCGCGGGCGCATCTACCTGATCAAGCAGATGCTGGAAGGCGCGCCGGTGACGCGCAGCACCCAGCAGCATCTGGACCGCTGCCTGACCTGCCGCAGTTGCGAGAGCACCTGTCCGTCGGGCGTGCAGTATGGACGGCTGGTCGAGATCGGCCGCCAGCAGCTCGAGACGCGCGTGCCACGCACGCTGTCGCAGCGCCTGATGCGGCGCGCGCTGGCCAGCTTCGTGCCGAACGGCGCGCTGTTCGCGCCGGCGATGCGGATCGGCCAGCAGGTGCGCCCGCTGCTGCCCAAGCGCCTGCGCGACAAGGTCCCGCCGCGCACCCGGCCGCTGGCCTGGCCCACCGCGCGCCACGAGCGTCGCATGCTGATGCTGGCCGGCTGCGTGCAGCCCTCGATGATGCCGAACATCAACATCGCCACGGCGCGCGTGCTCGACGCGCTCGGCATCGAGACCGTGATCGCGCCCGAGGCGGGCTGCTGCGGCGCGATCCGGCTGCACCTGAACTATCGCGACGAGGCGTTGGCCGACGCGCGCCGCAACATCGACGCCTGGTGGCCGCACATCGAGGCCGGCGCCGAGGCGATCGTGATGAACGCGAGCGGCTGCGGCGCCACCGTGCTCGAGTACGCGCACCTGCTGCGCGACGATCCCGCCTATGCCGACAAGGCCCGCCGCGTGGTCGAGCTGACCCGCGACGTGTCCGAGCTGCTGGCCGGCTTCGAGACGCGCCTGGTGGCGCTGGCGAAACGGCGCGGCATGCAGACCGTCGCCTACCATCCGCCCTGCACGCTGCAGCACGGCCAGCAGTCGCGCGGCAAGGTCGAGCGCCTGCTCGAGGCGCTCGGCGTCGAGCTGCGCGTGCCGGCCGACAGCCATCTGTGCTGCGGCTCGGCCGGCACCTACTCGCTGACCCAGCCCTCGCTGTCCTACAAGCTGCGCAAGCAGAAGCTGGCCCGGTTGGCCGAGCTCGATCCGCAACTGATCGTGTCGGGCAACATCGGCTGCCTCGCCCACCTGCAGAGCGGCACCGCGACGCCGGTGATGCACTGGATCCAGCTCGTCGAGCAACTGCTCGACGACTGAGGCGCCGCGGCCCCGGCTCGTCCCGCCGGCCAGCACCGGTTTTCGCGCCCTCTCGCCGGCCGCGCTCCGGCGCGGCGGCGCCAGGGCCGGGCATCCCCCACCGGCCGCGAGGCGATCCGTATAATGAGGCGCGCCGTGCCCTGCATGGCCTCCATCCATCGTCCGCCCTGCCCCGCGTATGTCCGATCTCGCCGCCAGCCTCGCCTCCGTTCACCGCCGCATCGACGACGCGGCCCGCTCCGCCGGCCGCGCGCCGGGCGAGGTGGCGCTGCTCGCGGTGTCGAAGACCTTCCCCGCCGAAGCCGTGCGCGAAGCGCACGCGGCCGGCCAGCGCGCGTTCGGCGAGAACTACGTGCAGGAGGCGCTCGACAAGATCGCCGCGCTCGCGGATCTGCGCGCCTCGCTCGACTGGCACTTCATCGGGCCGCTGCAATCGAACAAGACGCGCGTGGTGGCCGAGCAGTTCGACTGGGTGCATTCGGTCGACCGGCTCAAGATCGCGCAGCGCCTGGCCGAGCAGCGCCCGGCGCACCTGCCGCCGCTCAATGTCTGCGTGCAGGTCAACGTGAGCGGCGAGGACAGCAAGAGCGGCGTCGCGCCGGCCGAAGCGGCAGCGCTGGCGCGCGAGGTGGCCACCTTGCCCACGCTGCGGTTGCGCGGCCTGATGGCGATCCCCGAGCCGGCCGG
Source organism: Burkholderia sp. Ax-1720 (assembly GCF_011753035.1). Classification (NCBI taxonomy): domain Bacteria; kingdom Pseudomonadati; phylum Pseudomonadota; class Betaproteobacteria; order Burkholderiales; family Burkholderiaceae; genus Burkholderia; species Burkholderia sp. Ax-1720. The sequence goes on from NZ_VWWK01000083.1 coordinate 21,837, forward strand.
CGAACTCGCGGCGCAGCGCGTGCCGCATCGGCTGCTGCGCGAGCTGTTCGACACGCTCAAGGCCGAGGGCCTGGCGCTCGACACGTTGTCGATGGGGATGTCGGCCGATCTCGAGGCGGCCGTGCTCGAGGGCGCCACCATCGTGCGCGTCGGCACCGCGATCTTCGGCGCGCGCGACTACGGCACGCCGCGCGCGTCCTGACCGATTTACGAACCTTCCTGTTTCCTGGTCCAACCATCATGAAAATTGCATTCATCGGCGGCGGCAACATGGCAGCCGCCCTGATCGGCGGTATCGTCAAGCGCGGCACCGCGGCGCCCGGCGATCTCTACGTGATCGATCCCAACGCGGATACCCGCACGCGCCTGCGCGAGGAACGCGGCGTGGCCACCGGCGAGACCATCGACGCCACGCTGGCCGGCTACGACGCGATCGTGCTGGCGGTCAAGCCGCAGGTGCTCAACGAGGTGGCCAAGGCGCTCGCGCCGCATCTCGGCCAGGCGCTGGTGATCAGCATCGCGGCCGGCATCCGCGCCACCGACCTGTCGCGCTGGCTGGGCGGCTATGCGCGCATCGTGCGCACCATGCCGAACACGCCGGCACTGGTCGGCATGGGCGTGACGGGCCTGGCCGCGCTGGACGGGGTCGACGCGGCCGGCCGCGAACTGGCCTCGGCCGTGCTCGGCGCGGTCGGCGAGACGGTCTGGTTCGACGACGAGGCGCGCCTGGATGCCGTCACGGCGATCTCCGGCAGCGGCCCCGCCTATGTGTTCTATTTCATCGAGGCGCTGCAGGAAGCGGCGCGCCAGCTCGGCCTGAACGAGGAACAGGGCCGCGCGCTGGCGGTGGCGACCTTCACCGGCGCAGCCCAACTGGCCGCGCAATCGGGCGAGCCGGCAGGCGTGCTGCGCGAGCGCGTGACCTCCAAGGGCGGCACCACGGCCGCGGCGCTGGCCGCCTTCGACGCGCAGCAGCTCAAGGAACGGATCGTGAGCGGCGTGCTGGCCGCCGATGCGCGGGCCCGCGAACTCGGCGACGAACTCGGCCGCGCCTGAGCCCGGTCTTCGAGTGAGGCGCCGATCTTCGAAGCGGCGCGTCCATCAACGACAAGGCGGCCTCATGGGCCGCTTTGTCGTTTCCGGAACACGCGCGGGCGTTTCGCTCAGAACGCCGTCAGCGCGTAATGCAGGGCGATCCCGACGAACAGCGCGCCGCCGAGCCAGTTGTTATGGCGGAACGCCGCGAAACATTTCATGCGGTCGCGATCCTTGATCAGCGTGTAGTGATAGACCGCGCAGCCCACCGCCGCCGCCCAGCCCAGCCAGTACACCAGGCCGAACTGCTGGGTGAGGCCGATCCAGGCATAGATCGCGAACACCGCCGCGTAGCAGAGCATGATCGCCAGCACGTCGTAGCGGCCGAAGGTGATCGCCGAAGTGCGCATGCCGATCTTGAGGTCGTCGTCGCGATCGACCATCGCGTAGGCCGTGTCGTAGGCGACCGACCAGAACACGTTCGCGGCCAGCATCACCCAGGCGATCAGGGGCACGGTGTTCTGGATCGCGGCGAAGGCCATCGGGATGCCGAAGCCGAAGGCGATGCCGAGATAGGCCTGCGGGATCGCGAAGAAGCGCTTCAGGAACGGGTAGGTGCCGGCCACGAACACGGCCACCACCGACAGCCACTTGGTCAGGCCGTTGAGCGGCAGGATCAGCAGGAAGGAGACGATCGCCAGGCCGACCGCGATCGCCACCGCCTCCCAGGCGCGGATCTTGCCCGAGGTCAGCGGCCGGTCGACGGTGCGCTTCACGTGGCGGTCGAAGTCGCGATCGGCGTAGTCGTTCATCGCGCAACCGGCCGAACGCATCAGCAGCGTGCCGAGGATGAAGATCACCAGCAGCGACGGCGCCGGGCGCCCTCCCGAGGCGATCCACAGCGCGTTGAGCGTGGGCCAGAGCAGCAGCAGGCTGCCGATCGGCTTGTCCATCCGGACCAGCTTCAGATAGAGGGGGAAACGGGCAAACATGTCGGGGCGCACCACGGAAACGATGGCGGCATTGTAACGCGCGAGTGCGGCATGCCTGTTTCAGGCGGCCCCTGCCGAGGCGGTCGCCCGCGGCCGGGCGCACGAAAAAAAACCTCCCGTCGAACGGGAGGTTTCGCTGACCGCCGGCGCATCCGCGCGCGGCTGGTCGAACGGCTTGTCGCGGCCTTTGCCGCGCTCGCTTACTGCAGCAGCGATCGCAGCATCCAGGCGGTCTTCTCGTGCGTCTGCAGACGCTGCGTGAGCAGATCGGCGGTCGGCTCGTCACCGACCGAATCGGCATCGGGGAAGATCCCGCGCGCGGTGCGCACCACCGCTTCGTGGCCTTCCACCAGCTGGCGGATCATTTCCTCGGCCGCCGGCACGCCGCTGGCTTCCGGCACCACCGTCAGCTTGGCGAAATCGCCGTAGGTGCCCGGCGCCACCACGCCCAGCGTGCGGATCCGTTCCGCCACCGAGTCCACCGCGAGCCATAGCTCGTTGTACTGCTCCTCGAACATCAGGTGCAGCGTGTTGAACATCGGACCGGTGACGTTCCAGTGGAAGTAATGCGTCTTCAGATACAGCGAAAACGTGTCGGCGAGCAGCTTCGACAGGCCTTCCGCGATCTTCTTGCGGTCCTTGTCGCTGATGCCGATGTTGATCTGCGTTCCGTTGCCCTTCTTGGCCATGTTGCTGACTCCTTATCAATGAGTTGAACCGGCGAAAACGCGTCGAGGTGACCCGCCTGCTTCTGCCTGAAACGAGTGACTCTAGCGCGCCCAGTGTAACGTAGAAGATTCGAAAGGGACGGATGGCCGGCCCTTCAGGCCCCGTTCAGGTGGGCCATCGCCTGGGCGGCCAGCGTGACGATGCCGGCGAAGGTGATCGCGAAACCGAAGGTCTGGCGGAAGGCGGAAGTGGCGGCGTGATTGACGGCCGCGGCATGCGATTGCGCGGGGCGGGCGGCTTGCGGATTCTGGCCTTGCGTGTTCATGGCGTGCTCCTCGGAGGCGATATCGATCAGACGCCGAGCAGACGGTCAGCCAGATAGGCCAGGGCCAGCGGGCGCAGGTAGCGCACCAGGACGCGCGTCCTGGCGAGCATCGGGTCGTGCGCGGCCGACTGGTGTGGCTTGTTCATGATGGCTCCGTCGTTCGGGATGAGAAGCGCCGGGGCTGCTGCGGTTCCGGCGCGGGCCGCCTGTCGCGACCCATGGATGCCATCATAGAAAACCCTATCGTCAATGTGAATTTAATTGAATTTATTTATTCGATAGGTAAAGCATTGGGCAAAACAAAACCGGGGCGCGAAGGCCCCGGTCGGTTGGGTGCCGCATGCAACAGCGGCGGCTCGCCCCGGCCTCAGTTCAGCGTGGCGGGCATGTCGAGCTTGGCCACGCCGGGCAGGTCGCAGGCGGCGATCGCCTCGCTGATCGCGTCGATGGCCGGCATGCGCGTGAAGCTCTTGCGCCAGACCAGCACCACGCGGCGATCCGGGATCGGCTCGTCGAAGGGCACGTAGGACAGCAGGTCGGAATCGGCGTTGTTGGCCAGCGGCCCGATCTCGCCCACCGACATGCGCGGCAGCACCGTGATGCCCACGCCGCTCGCCACCATGTGGCGGATGGTTTCCAGCGAGGAACCCTCGAAGGTCTTCTGGATGCCGTCGGCGGTCTGCGAGAAGTGCATCAGCTCGGGGCACACGCCCAGCACGTGATCGCGGAAGCAATGGCCGTTGCCGAGCAGCAGCATGGTTTCCTGCTTGAGGTCGGCCGCGTCGATCTTGCGGCGCTTGGACCAGGGATGGCTGGAGGGTAGCGCGACCACGAAGGGCTCGTCGTAGAGCGGGCGCACCATCAGGCCGGTTTCCGGGAACGGCAGGGCCATGATGGCCGCGTCGATCTCGCCCTGCTTGAGCAGCTCCAGCAGCTTGAGCGTGTAGTTCTCCTGCAGCATCAACGGCATCTGCGGGACACGGTGGATCATCTGCTTGACGAGCGTGGGCAGCAGGTAGGGCCCGATGGTGTAGATCACGCCCAGCCGGAACGGCCCGACCAGCGGATCCTTGCCCTGCTTGGCGATTTCCTTGATGGCGAAGGTCTGCTCCAGCACGCGCTGGGCCTGGGTGACGATCTGGTCGCCGATCGGCGTCACGCTCACCTCGCTCGCGCCGCGCTCGAAGATCTGCACGTTCAGCTCGTCCTCGAGCTTCTTGATCGCAACCGAGAGCGTCGGCTGGCTGACGAAGCAGGCTTCGGCCGCGCGGCCAAAATGCCGCTCGCGAGCGACTGCGACGATGTACTTCAGTTCAGTAAGCGTCATTGTGGGTCAATCACAGGAATACAGGCGATAGCTTTAATTTATACACCGGATAGAAGCGTTCCGCCAGCGTTCTCGGCGGCAATTGCTTGTTGCGATGCAGCATAGATAAACGGGGACAGCCCGAACCTTGCCTGATATCCCGCGCCAGGCGCCGGATTCGGCGAAATCAGGCCTTCAGGAACTGCTCGCGCGCGCCGAGCCAGCGCGCCAGATGCTGGGTAACCACCTCGGGATGATGCGCGATCAAGGCCGCCGCGGCCTCGCGGGCCGGCTCGATCAGCCAGCCGTCCTGCTCCAGGTCGGCGAAACGCAGCATGGCCGCGCCCGATTGTCGCGCCCCGAGAAATTCGCCGGGGCCGCGGATCTCGAGGTCGCGCCGGGCGATCTCGAAGCCGTCGTTGGTCTCGCGCATGGTCTTCAGGCGCGCGCGGCCGGCGATCGACAGCGGGCCACTGTACATCAGCACGCAGGCCGACGCCGCCGTGCCGCGCCCGACGCGCCCGCGCAACTGGTGCAACTGCGCGAGCCCGAAGCGCTCGGCATGCTCGATCACCATCAGCGAGGCGTTCGGCACGTCCACGCCGACCTCGATCACGGTGGTCGCCACCAGCAGCTGCACCTCGTTGCGCGAGAAGGCCTCCATCACGCTGGCCTTCTCGGCCGGCGAGAGCCGTCCATGCACCAGGCCTACATTGACACCGGGCAGCGCGGCCGCGAGCGTCTCGTAGGTCTCCACCGCGGTCTGCAACTGCAGCGTCTCGCTCTCCTCGATCAACGGGCAGACCCAGTAGACCTGGCGGCCGCCCAGCGCCGCGTCGCGCACGCGGCCGATCACCTCCTCGCGACGCGCATCGGCGATCAGCTTGGTGACGATCGGCGTGCGCCCCGGCGGCAGCTCGTCGATGGTCGAGACTTCGAGATCGGCGTAATACGTCATCGCCAGCGTGCGCGGGATCGGCGTGGCCGACATCATCAGCTGGTGCGGCTGGAAGCCCGCCGGGCCGCCCGCTTTGGCGCGCAGCGCGAGCCGCTGCGCCACGCCGAAGCGATGCTGCTCGTCGACGATCACCAAGCCCAGCCGCGCGAACTCCACCGTGTCCTGGATGATCGCGTGGGTGCCGATCACCAGTTGCGCGGTGCCCAGCGCCGCGGCCTCGATCGCCGAGCGCTTGTCCCGGGTCTTGAGGCTGCCGGCCAGCCAGGCCACCGTCACGCCGAGCGGCTCCAGCCAGCCGCGCAGCTTGCGCGCATGCTGCTCGGCGAGGATTTCGGTCGGCGCCATCAGCGCGGCCTGGTAACCCGCGTCGATCGCCTGCGCGGCGGCCAGCGCGGCCACCACCGTCTTGCCGCTGCCCACGTCGCCCTGCAGCAGCCGCTGCATCGGATGCGCGAGCGTGAGGTCGCGCGCGATCTCGTCGACCACGCGCGTCTGCGCGCCGGTCAGCGAGAACGGCAGCGCCGCGAACAGGCGCGCCACCAGCGAATCCCGGTCGTCGGCGGCGCGGCGCGGCATGGCCGGCGCCGCGCGCGTGCGGCGCTCCTCGTGGGCGCGCTTGAGCGAGAGCTGCTGCGCGAGCAACTCGTCGAACTTGATGCGAATCCAGGCCGGGTGGGTGCCGTCGATCAGCGCGGTCTCGTCCGAATCGACGCCGGGATGATGCAGTTGGCGCACCGCGTCGGCCAGTGCCGGCACGCCGAGCGGGCGCAGGTACGCGGCCTCGACCTCGGCCGGCAGCAGCTCGGGCAGCGGCGTGCGCGCCACCGCATTGTCGATGGCCTTGCGCAGATAGGCCTGCGAGACGCCGGCCGTGCTCGGATAGACGGGCGTGAGCACCTGCGCCAGCGGCGTGTCCTCGTCGACCACGCGCACCGCCGGATGCACGATCTCGAGTCCGAAGAAACCGCCGCGGATGTCGCCGCGCACGCGCAGCCGCTGGCCGACCGCCATCTGCTTGACCTGCGAGCCGTAGAAATTCAGGAAGCGCAGCACCAGCTCGCTGCCGTCCTCGTCGCGCAAGCGCACCAGCAACTGGCGGCGCGGGCGATAGGTGATCTCGTTGTCGTAGACCACGCCCTCGGTCTGCGCGAGCTCGCCAGGCAGGAGTTCGCGCATCGGCGTGAGGGTGGTCTCGTCCTCGTAGCGCATCGGCAGATGCAGGACCAGGTCGATCGAGCGCGTGAGGCCGAGCTTGGCGAGCTTGTCGGCGGTCTTGACGAGCTTGGGCGCGGCCTTGGCGGCCTTCTCCTTGGCCGCCTTCGCGGGCTTGTCGCCGGCGTTTTCGGCATCGCCCTGCGCCGCGTCCGCGTCGGCCGATTCACTCTCGGCCGCCTTGCGCCGGCCGCGTCGGGCCGGCTTCGGCGCGGCGGCGTCGGCAGCTTCCACCGAGGGTTCGGCGAGCCGCCCGTCGGGTCCGCGCCGCGGCGTGCGCGA
>NZ_VWWK01000084.1:0-28605 GCF_011753035.1 Burkholderia sp. Ax-1720
AACACCATCGCCGCGCCGCATCACCAGGGCCGGCGCGGGCACCCGGTGGCGTTCGCGGCCGTGCATCGCGACGCGCTGGCCGCGCTCGACGGCGACACCGGCGCGCGCGCCCTGCTGCTCGCGCACGAGCTTGCCGAGGTCGAGGTCGACGATCCGGGCGTGCTGCGCGATGTCGATACGCGCGACGATCTCGCCGGCGGCCCGGCCTGAGCCCGCGCGGCGCGTCATGCCCGTGATCCCGGAGCAGGATTTCTCCTCGCTGTTCGAGCCGCCGCAGGCGCAATGGGGCCTGCGCGGCGATCCGTATCTGTGGGAAGCGCTGCGAGCGGCCCTGCGCGGCCAGGCGCTGCCGGCCTCGGCCGAGGCGCTCGAGGCAAGCATCGCCGAGCGCTATCTCGGCCTCACCGGGCAGGCGCTCGACTTACCGGACCGCCTCCATGTGCCGGCCTTCGCGCATGGCGGGATGTCGAGCGGGATGATCTCGCCGCGATTCTGGCGGGACACGGCCCTGCCGCTGCTGCGCGCGCGGCTCGCCGCGCGAGGGGCCGGCTGATCCGGCTGACGGAGCGAGGCAGGCGGGCCCGGGCGCGAACGCCGAAACCGTCGGCGAACCAGCGCGAGCCTCGACGGCTCGACGCCCGCAACCCGCTTGCCGCGCCTTATCCCCTGCGCAGCGGAAAACGCGCTTCCGGCAGCCCGCGATACGCAACGCTTGCCGTGAACACGCCGCCCGCATGCAGGTCCGCGCCCAAGGCGGCTTCGTCGAGCCCGGTGCGCGCGCTGGTGATGTAGAGCGTGCGCCAGCCCTCGCCGTCGCCGGATGCATCGCCGGCGCGCCCGGGCGCGGGCCCGAGCGCAGCGCAGCTCGGCTGCGCGGTCGGCACCGCGACGCGGTCGGTCTCCACGCCGTTCGCGTCGTAGCGCACCACGCGCGAGCCGCCCCATTGCGCGTTCCAGAGCCCGCCCTCGGCGTCGACCGTCGAGCCGTCGGGATCGCCGCTCGCGTCGCTCAGGGCCACGAAGGGACGCACCCGGGCGACCGGGCCGTCGGCGCGGTAGTCGCAGACCATGATCTGGCGCGCGAGCGAATCGCAGAAATACATGCGCGTGCCGTCGGGCGAGAAGGCGATGCTGTTGGCGATCGCGGCGGGCGGCAGCGCGAGCCGCTCGAGCGTGCGATCGGCATTGAGGCGGTAGAAGCCGGTCGAGGCCTCCAGCGGATCGTGCTCGTCCTTCATGCCGAACACGAAATTGCCGGCGCGGTCGCAGCGGCCGTCGTTCAGGCGCGAGCGCTCGCCCGGCTCGACCTCGACGATGCGCTCGAAGCGGCCGTCGCGCAGGTTGAACAGCGCCAGGTGGGTGGCCAGCCCGACCAGCAGCACGTTGGCGTCGTCCGTCAGGCCGAAGCAGCCGAGCCGCTCGGGCATCGCCCAGCTTTCGGTTTCCGGCGTCGCGCCGCTGCGGTGGCGCCACAGCCGGGCGCCCTCGATATCGGTCCAGTAGAAGGCTTGCGCGAGTTCGCACCAGGTGGCGCATTCGCCGAGCGCGTGGCGGCCGTCGACCAGCAGGGTGGCGGTGGCGTTCGGGGCGGGCTGGGCAGTCGTGTCGGTCATCGGATTTCGGTCGGCTGGCGGTTGAGGATCGGCCGGCGCCATGTGCCGCCACCGTCCGCCGATGCGGCCGGGCGGCGCCGGCGCCGACGCCGTTTCGCTCTGATACACGGTCCGGCCCGGAAATGCAAAAGCGCGTGCGAAGCGCCCAGATAGTGGGCGGGCCGGCGCCGCTCGCGACGGCCGGCCCGCCCCGGACTTACTTCATCTTCCAGCTGGTCACCTTGACGATGTCGGCGTCACAGTTCTTGAGGCTGGTGATGCCCTGGTTCATCAGGGTGCTCCACTGCTTCACGCGGTTCTTGCCGTTGGGCGGCTGGTTGAAGTCGTGCGTGTCGACCACCTTGGTGCGCTGCGCGTAGAAGCTCGTCATGAAGGTCTTCTCGTCGGTGCTGTTGCCCGAGCGCGAGAGCAGGCCTTGCAGCGTGTTGCTGCCGCCGTCGGCGCCCTGGTTCAAGGCCGTATCGACGAAGGAGCCGATCGTCAGTGCGCTGCCGAAGCCGCGCGACTGCGCCTGCTGCACGCTGTACTGGATGTAGACCGAGTAGAACGTGCGCCACATCGCCTCGCGCCAGGCCGCGTCGTTCTGCAGGCCCTTGACCTTGCCGCAGAACACCTTCTCGCTGTCGGTGATCTTCAGGATCGAACCCTGCATCGAGCCGTGCGCGCCGATCCGCGCCAGGCCGCCCTGCACCGAGGGATTGCTGGCGCCGCTGGCCGCGTCGTAGGCCTTGAACAGGGCCGGGCCGTCCGGGCCGCCGTCGTTCGGCCCGCCGGTGGTGGCGCCGAAGATGCCCATGGTGTAGCCGCGATCGTCGCCGATGTCCTCGCAGTAGCCGTAGAACTTGGTCCAGTCGAGCGAATCCTGCTCCGGCTTGTTGACCAGCTTCATGATGTTGTCCCACTGCTCGCCGTCCAGACCGGTGTTGTCCTTCAGGAATTGCAGCGTGGCGGGCGAGAAGTTGGCGTCGTGGTCGAGCGCCGCCTTGCTCAGCTTGGCCGGCTTGCAGGCCTCGCCGGCCACCCAGGGCTGGCCGCTGCCGGCCTCGCCGCTGGCCGTCGCGGGCGCGTTGCCCTGGCTGCGGTAGGCGGCCGTGTAGTCGCGGCCGTCGAAGCTGACCACGTTGCCGGCTTCGTAGATGCGCGATGCCGTCCAGGGCGAGCTGCAGATTTCGGGCGAGGCGGCGGCAGCGGCCGCTTGCGGGGCGCGGGCCGCGTGCACGGTGCGCGCCGAGGCGTCGGCCGCGGCCAGCGGCAGGGTCGCCATCACGGCCGCGCAGAGCGCGGCATGAATCCAGCGTTTCGTCGAGACGATTTTCATAATGAAATTCTCCGGTTAATTATTTTCGACAGATAAACGAACCACGCGAGTTGCTTCATTGTTTTATGCACCGCTCAATCGTTCGCACCGAAGTCGATTTACCTGAAATCCAGGCAAAACGGTCCCCCTTGCGCGGCGATTCAAAATCGGCGCACAAACGATTCGGCATGGCGGAATGATGCGGAAAGCAGGCGGCGCAAGGCCGTCCCGCCCGGCCAGATTGGCCGGATACAGCGTCTTTTTGTGATGACCTGAAACTTGGCGTTCGACTCGATCGACCGGGTAGCGATCGATCGGGATGCAACGCAGGGAAATCCGCGATAACGAATTTCCTGGCGAATTCTAATTAAGCATCTTTCATATTACAAATTATTTTTGGAATCCTTTTCCGAAATGCGGATATGTGACGAAGCCGTGTCATTCGGCACGAATTCAAGGCTCGCCATCGCCGCCTGAATCGCCTTGCCGAACAGGGTTGCGCCCCGCTACCGCCACGGCGGCCGTCAGCAGCGCCGGCCGATTCGCGCTACCCTGTCCGGCCCATTGCATGCCTCGCAGGCGCCACCATCATGTCCCAAGCCCTGACCATCGATTTCGTCTCCGACATCGCCTGCCCCTGGTGCGCGGTCGGCCTGTCCTCGCTGCTGCTCGCGCTCGAGCGGATCGGCGCCGCCGCCGAGGTGCAGATCCGCATGCACCCGTTCGAACTGAACCCGGACATGAAGCCGGAAGGCGAATCGATCGTCGCCTACCTCGGCAGGAAATACGGCCGCACGCCCGAGCAGATCGCCGAGACGCAGGCCATGCTGCGCGAGCGCGGCGCCAGCGTCGGTTTCGATTTCGGCACGCGCGAGCATGTCTACAACACCTTCGACGCGCATCGCCTGCTGCACTGGGCCGGCCTGGAAGGCAAGCAGTTGCCGCTCAAGCTCGCGCTGCTGCGCGCCTATCACGGCGAAGGCAAGCCGACCAACGATCACGCGGTGCTGGCGGCGATCGCGCAATCGGTCGGCCTGGACGCGGATCGCGCGCGCGAGGTGCTGGCCAGCGGCGCCTATGCCGACGAGGTGCGCGCCGCCGAGGCCGAGGCGCAGCAGCAGGGCATCCACTCGGTGCCCTCGATCATCTTCAACCAGCGCTACCTGGTGACGGGCGGCCAGCCGGTCGAGGCCTTCGAAGGCGCGATCCGCCAGATCCTGGCCGAACCGGCGGCCTGAAGCCGCGCCGGGAAACCTCGGCGAGACGATGCCGGGCCGCCGTCGTGGCTCCATCGTCCGCCGCCTCGCTGGACCTTTCCAACGGGCCACGACGGCTCTAGAGTAGGCGCTTTCCCGCCCGCCCTCGTCCGGAGTCCCGATGTCCACCCGCACCAACGAATACGGCCAACCGATCGGCGCTCCCGTCGACGGCTGGACCCCTCGCCCGCTGCCCGCCGCCGTCACGCTGGAGGGCCGCCATTGCCGCCTGGAGCCGCTCGACGCGGCGCGCCACGCCGACGCGCTGGCCGAGGCCTACCTGTCGGCGCGGGACGGCAGCGACTGGACCTACCTGACGGTCGGCCCGTTCACGAGCGCCGAGGACTATCGCGCCCATGTCGAGAAGGCCGAGCGCAGCACCGATCCGCGCCACTACGCCGTGATCGACCGCGCCAGCGGCCGCGCGGTCGGCACGCTGGCGCTGATGCGGCAGGATCCGGCGCATGGCGTGATCGAGGTGGGCCACGTGACCTTCTCGCCGAAGCTCAAGCAGACGCCGCTGTCGACCGAGGCGCAGTACCTGCTGATGGCCCATGTGTTCGAGCAGCTCGGCTACCGCCGCTACGAGTGGAAATGCGACAGCCTCAACGCGCCGTCGCGGCGCGCGGCCGAGCGGCTCGGTTTCCGTTTCGAGGGGATCTTCCGGCAGGCGATCGTCTACAAGGAGCGCAGCCGCGATACGGCCTGGTTCTCGATCATCGACAGCGAATGGCCGACGCTGCGGGAGGCCTTCGAGGCCTGGCTGGCGCCGGAGAATTTCGACGCCGAGGGGCGCCAGCGCCGCTCGCTCGTGGAACTGCGCGAAGCGCGGTAGCGCGGCGGCGGGCGATCGGCGCCGCTCGCATCGCGCGATGCGAGCGACCGGCCCGCCCTAGCGCCCCGCGGCCGGCAGCGAGAAGCTGAACGCCGCCCCGCCGCGCGGCTCGTCGAGCAGCCGCGCCTCGCTGCCGTGCAGTTGCAGCATGCGCTGCACCAGCAGCAATCCCAGCCCGCCGCGATGCGCGTCGCCGGGCGCCTCCCACGATCCCACCGGGCGCCGGAACAGGTGCTCGCGCAGGGCCGCCGGCACGCCGGGCCCGGTATCGCGCACGGTGACGGTGACCTCGCCTTCGCGCGAGGCCAGCTCGACGGCCACGTGGCCGCCCTTGGGCGTGTGCCGCAAGGCGTTGTCGAGCAGGTTGGTCAGCACCCGCTCGATCATGCCGAGATCGGCATGGATGTTCGGCAGGCGCGGCTCGATGCGCGCGTCGAGCGTCACCTCGCGCGCCTTGGCGCTCAGCTCGAACTTGGCGAACACGTCCTGCACCAGGTCGGCCAGCGAGCCGTCCTCCAGCGCCGGCTGCACCAGGCCCGATTCGAGCCGCGCCAGCTCGAACAGCGCGCGCGCCAGGCGCCCCACCTTCTCGCTCTGCACCAGCGCCACCGACAGGTAGCGCTCGCGCTCGGCCGTCTCCAGCGTGCCGTCCTTCAGCGCCAGCGTCTCCAGGTAGCCGTGCAGCGAGGTCAGCGGCGTGCGCAGGTCGTGCGAGAGATTCGCCACCAGCTCGCGCCGCTGCAAGTCCTGCTGCTTGAGCTCGCGCCATTGCTCGCCGATGCGCGCGGCCATCTGCTCGAAAGTGGTCTCCAGCACGGCGATCTCGTCGCGCGCGCCGGCCGCCGAGGAATGCGGCAGCGAGGGTTGCGCGTCGGGCTCGCCGTTGGCGTCGAAGCGGCGCATCGCGTCGGCGAAGCGGCGCAGCGGCCGCGTGATCAGCCCGAACGCGGTGAGGCCCGCCAGCAGCCCGAGCAGCGCCACCAGCGCGATCGACCAGAGCGTGGTGCGCAGCACCGAGCTGGCGGCTACCCGCGCGGCCAGCTCGTCATGCGCCTCGCCCAGCAGCACCACGTAGATGTAGCCCGAGGGCGCGTGCCCCGGCAGTTGCAGCGGCGCGGCGCTGAACACCTTGCGCGCGTCGAGGCTGCGCGGGTCGTCACCGAGGATCGGCAGCGGCTGGCCCGCCAGGAAGCGCTTGACCGGGGCGAGATCGACACGATCGCGCTTGACGCGGCCGGGCGGCGCGTCGTCGCCGCGGATGCGCCCGGCATTGTCGAGCAGGTAGACCTCGACGCTCGGATTGACGCCCATCAGCTGGCCGAACAGCTTGCGCACCGCGTCGGGCCGCAGGCCGTTGTCGTCGAGCAGCGAGGCGCTCAGCGCGATATGGCCGGCCAGGTCGCGCGACAGGCGCTGCACCACCTCCTTCTCGTGCATGTCGCTGGCGCGGATCTGGATCCAGGCCGAGGCGCCGCAGCAGGCCAGCAGCAGCACCGAGAACACCAGCGCCAGGCGCTGGGTAAGGCTCAGGCGGCGCATGCTCAGACGTCCTTGCCGGCTTCGGCCGGGCCCGGCGCGACCAGCTTGTAGCCGCGCCCCCAGACGGTCAGGATCCGCGCCGGCTGGGCCGGATCGGCCTCGATCTTGGCGCGCAGCCGGTTGATGTGGGTATTCACGGTGTGTTCGTAGCCTTCGTGCTGGTAGCCCCATACGGCATTGAGCAGGTCGGTGCGCGAGAAGGCCTTGCCGGGATGGCGGGCGAAGTGGTACAGCAGGTCGAATTCGCGCGGCGTCAGGTCGATCGCCGCGCCGTCCACCGCCGCCTCGCGCGTGAGCGGATCGAGCGTGAGGCCGCCCACGTCGACGCGCCCCGCCTCCGAGCGCGTGTCGCGCGACAGCGCCTCGACGCGCCGCAGCAGCGCCTTCACGCGCGCCACCAGCTCCAGCATCGAGAACGGCTTGGCGAGGTAGTCGTCGGCGCCCAGTTCGAGGCCGAGGATCCGGTGCACCTCGCTCGAGCGCGCGCTGATGATGATGATCGGCGTGTAGCGCTCCATCGCGCGCGCCCGGCGGCAGATTTCCAGGCCGTCGACGCCGGGCAGCATCAGGTCCAGGATCAGCGCGTCCCAGTTGCCCTGCTCGAGGCGGCGCAGGCCGTCGTCGCCGTTGGCGCAGTGCACCACTTCGTAGCGTTCGTCGCGCAGGTGCAGCGCGAGCACCTCGGCGATATCGGCATCGTCTTCGACGATCAGGATGCGTTTCTGTGGGTCCATACGCGTCAGGAAAGGGGCCAGGCCAGCCACGGGGCGCCGCCAGGGGCAGCGCCGGGCACGGCCGATGCGGCTGCCCGAAGGGGCGCGGGCCGCCGTCACGACGATTCTCCGCGATCCGCGCCGGCGAGTCGTCACGGTTTCGTGAACATTCGCGGCGCCGGGCCGAGCCCTTGCCGCGGGTCTTACATTCGGGCCACAACAAGGCCCGCCCGCCGAATTATCACGAAAACTTTAACTTTCCGTGAGGACTTCGCGACCGCCGCGTCCTTACTCTGTGCGGCATCAACCCTTGGTCCGACAGGAGTCCACCATGACCAGCCGCCGACGTTTCCTGCTGACCGGCGCCGCCTTCGCCGGCGCCGTGGCCGCGCTCACGCGCAACGGCGTATTCGCGCAACAGCCCCCGAAGCCGGCCGCGCCGGCCGAGCTGGTGCTGTCCGACGCCGAATGGCGCAAGCGCCTCACGCCCGCACAATACACGGTCCTGCGCGAGGCGGGAACCGAACGCCCGTACAGCAACCCGCTCAACGACGAGCACCGCTCGGGGACCTTCTCCTGCGCCGGCTGCGGGATCTCGCTGTTTTCCTCGAAGACCAAGTTCGACAGCGGCACCGGCTGGCCGAGCTTCTGGGCGCCGCTCGACCACGCGGTGACGACCGATACCGACACCTCGTTCGGCGTGATCCGCACCGAGGTGCGCTGCCGCCGCTGCGCCGGCCACCTCGGCCACGTGTTCGACGACGGCCCCAAGCCGACCGGCCTGCGCTACTGCATGAACGGCACGGCCATGACGTTCCGTCCGTCCTCGGCCTGAGCGCCGCCCTTCCTTCCAGGACCACGCCATGCTGCTCCTCATCCTCGCCTATCTCGGCGGCGTGCTCACCATCGTGAGCCCCTGCATCCTGCCGGTGCTGCCCTTCGTGTTCGCCCGCGCGGACCGCCCGTTCCTGCGCAACGGCTTGCCGCTGCTGGTCGGCATGGCCGTGACCTTCGCGGCGGTGGCCACGCTGGCCGCCGTGGGCGGCGGCTGGATCGCCCAGGCCAACCAGGCGGGGCGCTGGATCGCCATCGCACTGGTCGGCGTGTTCGGCCTGACCCTGCTGTTCCCGCGCCTGGCCGAACACCTGACGCGGCCGCTGGTCGAGCTCGGCAACCGCCTGAGCGGCGTGGCCTCGAACGCCGAGCAGGACGGGCGCGGCAGCATCGGCCCCTCGCTGCTGCTGGGCGTGGCCACCGGCCTGCTGTGGGCGCCCTGCGCCGGCCCGATCCTGGGCCTGGTGCTGACCGGCGCGGCACTGCGCGGCGCCAGCGTGGGCACCACCCTGCTGCTGGTGGCCTACGCGGCCGGCGCGGCCACCTCGCTGGCGGCCGCCCTGCTGATCGGCGGCAAGCTGTTCGCGGCGATGAAGCGCTCGCTGGGCGCTGGCGAATGGGTTCGGCGCGGGCTGGGCGTGGCGATGCTGGCCGGGGTCGGCGCGATCGCGCTCGGGCTCGATACCGGCGTGCTGACCCAGGTCTCGACGATCGCCACGGGCGGGCTCGAGCAGTCGCTGGTCGACCGCTTCGCGCCGCGCGGCAATGCCATGCACGGCAACGCTCCCGCCGACGCGAACGGGCCGGCCATGATGGCGGCCAACGGCAATGCGAATGGTGGCGACGCGGCGGGCGGTAGCGGCCCGTCGATGATGGCCGCCGGCGATGCGATGCGCGCCGCCGCCAACCACGGCGATGCGGGCAACGGCAACGCCATGATGGCCGCCGGCGACGCGATGCGCGCCGCCGCCAACCACGGCGACGCGGGCAACGGCAACGCCATGATGGCCGCTGGTGACGCGATGCGCGCCGCCGCCAACGGCGCCAGCCCCAGCGCCGACAACGGCAACGCGATGATGTCGGCCGCCACGCAATCGGCCCGCCAGAACGCGGCGATGCTGCGCGTCTCCACGCCGGCCCTGCCGGTCGAGGGCGATGCGCCGTCGCTGGCGGGCGCCACCGAGTGGCTGAACTCGCCGCCGCTCACCAACGCCTCGCTGCGCGGCAAGGTGGTGCTGGTCGACTTCTGGACCTACTCCTGCATCAACTGCCTGCGCACCCTGCCCTACGTGAAGGCCTGGGCCCGCAAGTACCGCAACGACGGGCTGGTGGTGATCGGCGTGCACGCGCCCGAGTTCGCCTTCGAGCGCGACATCGGCAACGTGAAGAAGGCCACGCACGACCTCGGCGTGACCTACCCCGTCGCGATCGACAACGGCTACTCGATCTGGCGCGCCTTCAACAACGAGTACTGGCCGGCGCACTACTTCATCGACGCGCAGGGCCGGGTCCGCTACCACCACTTCGGCGAGGGTGACTATGTGCAATCCGAACGCGCGATCCAGCAACTGCTCGTCGAGGCCGGCCACCCGGACGCGGCCCAGGTCCCGCTCGGCATCGACGGCCCGGCGGCCAGCGGCGCGCAAGCCGCCGCGGACAACGCCGACATGCGTTCGCCGGAAACCTATGTAGGTTACGCGCGCGCCGAGAACTTCAGCTCGCCGGGAGGCCAGTTGCACGACCGCGAACACGACTACGCGGCTCCCGCGCAGCCGGGCCTGGACGACTGGGGCCTGGCCGGCGCCTGGACCGTGGCCGAGCAGCAGGCCACGCTGGCCAAGCCGGGCGGCCGGATCGTCTACCGCTTCCATGCCCGCGACCTGCACCTGGTGCTCGGCCCGGGCAAGAACGGCGCGCCGGTGCGCTTTCGCGTGACGATCGACGGCACCGCGCCGGGCGCCTCGCATGGCGCCGACGTGAACGCCGACGGCGTCGGCACGGTGACCGGCCAGCGTCTCTACCAGTTGATCCGCCAGTCCGGCCCGATCGTCGACCACACTTTCTCGATCGAATTCCTCGACCCGGGCGTGCAGGCCTTCGCCTTCACCTTCGGTTGAACACGATGCCCAAACCGAACCGATTTCCGCAAGGAGTCCAGACCATGAACAGCAAGCAACGCTCATCCTCCCCCGCCGGCGCGCCGCGCGCGCGGCTGCGCCTGATCACGCGCATCGTCGGCAGCATCGCCGCGATCGGCGCGGTGACGGCGGTCGCCTTCGGCTGGCAGCCGGCCGCGCTGGCCGAGAACGTCAAGCCGCTGCCGATGCCCACGCTCGACGAGAAACCCGGCGCGAGCCATACCGAGACCGCGGTGTTCTCGGGCGGCTGCTTCTGGGGCGTGCAGGGCGTGTTCGAGCACGTGGCCGGCGTCAAGCAGGTGGCTGCCGGCTACGCGGGCGGCGCGGCCTCGACGGCGCAATACGAAACCGTCAGCGAAGGCGATACGGGACACGCCGAATCGGTGCGGGTCGTCTACGACCCGACCCAGATCAGCTATGGCCGGCTGCTGCAGATCTTCTTCTCGGTGGCGCACGATCCGACCGAGTTGAACCGCCAGGGGCCCGACAGCGGCACCCAGTACCGCTCGGCGATCTTCCCGGTCGACGCGCAGCAGCAGTCGATCGCGACGGCCTACATCGCCCAGCTCGGCAACGCGCATACCTTCTCCTCGCCGATCGTCACCAAGATCGAGATGGGCAAGAGCTTCTATCCGGCCGAGGGGTATCACCAGGACTTCCTGGTCAATCATCCCGACTATCCGTACATCGTGATCAACGACCTGCCGAAGGTGGCGGCGCTGAAGACGCAGTATCCGAAGTGGTATGTGAATACGCCGGTGCTCTACGCGAAGAACTGAGGCGGCGCGCGGCGTCGAAGCAAAACGGCCTGATGGGGCAGCACCTCGTCAGGCCGTTTTTTTGCGTGGAGGATCAGCGCGGCGGCTGGATGGCCGGCTGGCTCGCGGCCGTCGAGGCCAAGGCCGGCAGCTCCGCCAGCAGCGCATCGCGAGAACGGATGCCGGCCACGGTATCGTGCGGCGCGTCGTCCTGGATCAGGTTCGCGAACACCACGCTGCGATCGCCGCGCGTGGCCCAGCCCACGAACCAGCCATAGGCACGGGCGCGATCGAACTTGCCATCCTCGCCCGGCGAACTGGTGCCGGTCTTGCCGTGCACGGTCCAGCCGTCGCGCTGCTCGTCGAGCTGCGTGATGCGGCCGGTCATTTCGATCGCATGGGCGCTAACCGGCAGCCGGTGGTTGACGATGCCGCGCAGGAAGGTGATCTGTTCGCGCGGCGAGATGCGCAGCGTGCCCGCGTTCCAGGCGCCCTTCATGCCGCTGAACTCGCCGGGGCCGGCGTGCACGTCGGCATTGCCGAAGCCGAGCTCGCGCGTGTAACGCGCGAAACGCGCCTGGCCGAGCGCCTCGGTGATGCGCTGCGAATACCAGAACACCGAGTAGCGGATCCAGCGCGCCGGGTCGGTCGGCTGGCGCCATACATCGCCGCCCCAGGCGGGATAACCCGCGCGAAACGGCAGGAGCGGCGTGTGCTCGTCCTTCAGCACACCCGCGTCGTAGCCCATCAGGCTCAGCGCGATCTTGAAGGTGGAAGCAGGCGTCACGCGCGTGGCGCAGCCCTCGCCGCGCTCGCTGAGGACCGTGCCGCTGGCCGCGTCGGCCACCACGGTGCAGAGCGTGCGCGTGTCGGCCAGCGCGGGCCGAACGAGGCCGGACATGGCGGCCAGCGCGGCAGCGAGCGCGAGCGCGCGGTGGATTGGCGTCGATCGATGCGCGCGCATCGATTCGGGATGCCGCGCCGCATGGGAAGGAAAGTGATAGGCCGCCCGGCTTGGCGGCCTGCTTGCTGGATTCATCCGTGCCCTCTCTGATTGGTATTCGCGCGCGAGCCGATACGGCTCGCGCGGCGCCGCGTAGTGTAGCTCGCGAGCGCGTATCGGATCGATGAGGATGGGATGGATGAGCGGAAAACGCGGCCTTCGAGGCAGGCCGCGTCGATCGTGCATGCAGGCCGCGTCAGAACAGCATCGGCTGGCGCGCGTTGGATTCCAGCGCGAGCAGCGCGGCCTTCTTGTCCTTGCCGCCGGCGAAGCCGGTCAGGTCGCCCGAGGTGCCGATCACGCGATGGCAAGGCGCCACGATCGACAGCGGATTGCGGCCGTTGGCGGCGCCCACCGCGCGCGTCGCCTTGTGGTTGCCGACCTGCACGGCGATGTCGCGATAGCTGCGCGTCTCGCCGAAGGGAATCGTCAGCAAGGCGTTCCAGACGCGCTTCTGGAATTCGGTGCCGTGGAATTCGATGTCGAGCGCGAAATCGGTGCGCTGGCCGGCGAAGTATTCGCGCAACTGGCGTGCCGTCTCGACCAGCACCGGGTGCTCGTCGTCGTCGCGCATCGCGCCGAGCTTCACGCGCGTGGGCCGGTCGTTCTCCCAGAGGATCGCGACCAGCTTGTCGTCGCGCGCGACCAGGGTCAGCTCGCCGACCGGCGACGGGATCCGTTTACATACCTGAGACATGGGCTTTCTCCTGTCCTGCCTGATACCAACCGCGCCAGTGTAGCGGCAAACGCGCGGCGAGGCCTGCCCGGATCTTGCGCTTGAATTCGGTCGATGCATCGATACATTCGTGGACCGGCGAATCGATATGTGACCCGCCCCGCGAGCCTGCCATAATGGCCGGCCCCAAAACGCGCGCTCGCCCAGGCGGCGCGAGGCTTTCAACGCTTACACCGACGCACCGAGACTCACCATGTCGCACGAACACTCTCCCCACGATCACGCCGTCGAACACGCCGCCCGCTCGGGCGATCCGCTCTCCCGCTGGGTAGCGGTCTTCACCGCCATCCTCGCCGCGCTGGCCAGCCTGCTGCACTACGAGGAAGGCGTGCTGCAGACCCAGGCATTGATGTACAAGAACGACGCCGTCCTGCTGCAGAGCCAGGCCAGCGATCAATGGAACCTCTACCAGGCGCAGTCGAACAAGGGGCACATGATGGAAGTCGCGGCCGAACTGGCCGGCCCGGAAAAGCAGGCGCGCTTCCGCGAGCAGATCGACAAGTACAACGCGCGCAAGAAGGACATTTCGGACAAGGCCAAGGATCTCGAACGGCAGGTCGACGAGGCCAATCGCAAGTCGGCCAGCAAGGAACATCCGCAGCATATGTTCGGGCAGGCGCTGGCCTTGATCAGCGCGGCGATCTCGCTGGCGGCGATCACCTCGCTGACGGGCAGCCGGCGGCTGTTCATGTTCGTCGGGCTGGCGGGGTTGGCGGGGGTTGCGGTTTCGGTGGCGGCGTTCTTGAATATCTAGGTGCGAGGCTGGTCGTGTCATCGGCGGCTTTGCGCCGACGGTTCGAATTCACGCATCGAGAAGGTAAGCTCGCGGCTTTGCCGCCAGCTTGGCGCGGAGCGTTTTCAAGCGACAGCCGCGTCGTCGGGTGAGATGGGATCGTTTTGCGCCATGTAGCGTGTCCCGTCGCAATAAATTCCACGTTGATCCCACAGGGCACACGGCCAGGACGTGAAGGCGGCAACCGATTCGTGGATGTGTTCCGCCAATAGCTGATCTACCGCCAGGGGTATCGTGCCGGCCTTGTCCCAAGCCGCCAGGATCATTTTTTCGTAGGGGCGCAACTCGCGCGGCTGCGGAGGATATGAGCGATTGCCGGCTCGCGGCTCGATCGGATTGCGAAGGAATTCGATATGCCGCTCCAGTCGTCGCTGCTCGCGTAAAAGCTGCTTCGCCTGTTCTTCCGGGTTCTTCGGGACGTCATATACCCATTCGTTCGGCTGGCAGGCTGGGTAGTCTTCGTCTGATCCGGCCGGAATGGCGGAGCAGAATGCGGCTCCGACCTTTTCGTATAGGTGACCCAGCACACGTTCGTCCGCCTGGTGGCGAGCCAGAATGCTGCGCCACCGGAAATTCAGATAACGATGAGGTTGGATCAAGGATTCGAGGTCACTGCCGGGTGCTGCGGGGAGCGCGGCCATGTAGTCGTTGTAGAGAGTCACGACGGGCGCGTCGTCGGCTAGCTCGAAATCTTGCTCAAGACTGCTAGGCATCTCGTCGAGAGACATTAACGGAACCCCTGCCCGCAATGCCTCTATGAACATGTGCCGTAGCGAGATGAACGAAAGATCCTTATCACGCCCCTGCTCGTCTGGTGCATAGCCCCCTCCAACGTCAGAATGCACGCCTGGATACACGATCTCTTCGCAATTGTTCTGATAAGAGGTATCTACGCGAACCGAGTCGAGTGGAAACGCTCGCCGTACTTCATGTGCCGCAACATAATGTACGCATCGCTCCACTTCTGCGGGAATGGCGAGTTCTGACGCCCAATCGAGGTGAAGCGCGGGACCACCAACCGAGGCAACCGTATCAAAAATCCCCATGAAATTGATACGCAATGGCACGCGTACAAGGTTCGGTGCCAGCCAATACAATCCTCCGTCTTCCTTCAGACATTTTTGTGTCACCAAACCACGCGCGAAGGCCCGAGCCTCCGTTGCTCCCCGAGAAAATCCGAAAATTGCCACGGTGATTTCTCGCATATGCCTCCATGAACCTGGGCCGAATTCGACTTCCAGTATCCGAGAAAATTCTCCAAGCGCAAATTTAATACGGAGATCACCGCCCGCGCCAAGCCCGAGTCCGAACACTCCTCCATCATCATCCTTGAGGTGATCCGTATAGCCGACCACTTTTTCAAACCTAAATGGAGTACCCACGCCCGGAAGGTAAATCGGTTTCGCTTCATACCGACGTCGGACCACGGCAGCCTGGAAGAGCTTGGCGATATTAGAATGCTTGTTTATTGGCTGGTCACGCTCCAGATTATTGTTCGTACCATCGAAGAAAAACGATAGAGAAGGATACAGTCGACATGCGATTGCATCCGTCTGATTTCGAGGCTGCTGCCACACGATACGTTTCGCGGCACCGTCTATCGAGGCTCGCTTGATATCTTCATCCGTTGCAGGCATACCTGATTGTCGCACTGACATGGCCTTTCCTCTTCGAGATCGCTATTTATTCATACAACCCGATCGTGTTGGCGAAAATGCGAGTGCGGCGCTATCACGGCCTCGCAAAATGACACACAGGTAAGCATCTGATTTATGCCAATCCGGGTCTTGATGCGGCCCCCCTGAAGGAAAACCAGTTTGGACACTATGTCTTTCTTCAGGAACTGTTACGGCCTTGGTGACCGGGTCCTTTATCGCATCCCAAACCCACGTCACAGTAACTGGCTTACTCCAGTCCTGTACTCCCGGAAAACAACAGGCTGCTGCGGCGCCACCGTCTTCGGGGCCGACAATCCCCGCCCAGTATTTATCGACATAAACCTTCACTGCCCAGCGATCAACATGATTAGCGAGCACCATCGATAAGGCCCCGCCGCCAGATCCGACATAGTCAGGCATGGCGTTGGATCCCGCACAAGCGGTCAGCGTAAAAACGGCGGCACCGAACGTAAGCCCCAAACGCCAGAATCTTTTCAAGATCATCTTGTGTATTCCTACCGGTCAATGCCGTGATTAAATTTGCCGCACATCGTTTTCTGGTGCCCCTGCGTGCCGAAAAGCCATGATTGGCCCTCTACCTCTAGCGGCTCACTTGCTCATGCAACCCGATCTACTGGACGAAAATTCCAAGGCAACCCTATTGCGGTCTCG
The DNA here is from genome assembly GCF_011753035.1 of Burkholderia sp. Ax-1720. Taxonomy (NCBI): domain Bacteria; kingdom Pseudomonadati; phylum Pseudomonadota; class Betaproteobacteria; order Burkholderiales; family Burkholderiaceae; genus Burkholderia; species Burkholderia sp. Ax-1720. Next base: position 15,846 of record NZ_VWWK01000084.1, read on the forward strand.
CAATATGACGCACAGATACGCATCTGCTTTATGCCAGTCAGAGTCCTGATGTGGGCCACCTGCAGGAAAATTTACCTGAATGCTGCGCGCTTCTTCCGGTGTTACTACTGCCTTGGTTTTAGGGTCCTCTACAGCATCCCAGATCCAAGTCACCATGACAGGTTTGCTCCAATCCATCATCCCCGGGAAACAACATGCCGCTTTTGCACCTCCCCCTTCCGGACTCACATTCCCTGCCCAATATTTGTCGACATAGATGTTCACAGCCCAGCGATTGACATGATTAGCCGGCACCATCGCGAGCGCTTGCCCACCACCAACAAGGGGATCATCAGCCGTGCCATTGGATCCCGCACAAGCGGCCAGCGTAAAAGCAGCAGCGCCAACCACAAAGCCCAACCGCGGAAACCTATCCAAGATCATCTTGCGTATTCCTACCGACCAATACCGCATTCACGTTTGCCGCCCATCGCTCGTCGGCGCCATCAACCGCCTCAACAAAACCGCGCCCTCAGGGGACTCATCGAACGCCTCCCCATGTCGCGCAGCCAGCGCACAGTATTCCACCTGCATCCCGAGCCCTTCGATACCAAATCGTCGCGCACGCTCGATCTGGCGACACACGAATCCGTAACGCTCCCGCTCCGGGATCGCGGCAAACGTCGACGAATCGCGTTCGTTGAGATGCAACAGCAAATTATCCGGAACACTCGCCTCGATCAGGTCATCGACCTGCGCCTGTTCCAACCTGAACGGCGGCCGAAGCGCCACCGACTCCGCAAGCACCTCATCCTGCCTCCAATCGATCTGACGCAGCCTCCCATGACGATCCCAATACCACCAACGCAGCACCGGCGCGAAAAACGCCTGACGCTGCGCCTCGGATAGCACCGGCCCCTTCACGAACAGATCATCGTCTTCCGACGACCCCGCCAGCGTCGCAAGAATCGACGGATCCCAGCAGGCGAGCACGATAGGCGTGTCATCCGGCAGGTGGACCCGCAGCAGCGGTTTCAGATGTGCCTCGAGCTCCACCAGCGACAAGGGCGAGGCAATCACCATCGCACAGGGCGACACCGGCCCATGCAGTCCGAGCCATTCACAAGTGGCTTCGAAACGATCAAGCGGAATATGGACAAGATGTGGCGACACGGCCTGCACATCGGATCCGCCCTCCATCAGGCAGACGACCTCATCCGGCCTATCCGACAACGCGCCGGGCAGCCGCTCATTGTGCAAAGGCGCGGCAAGCACATACAGCCTTGCCGCCAGATCGCGCGCTTCCTCAAACACGGTTCGCAGCTCCATCACGCCCCCTGCGTGACGAAGGCACTGCGGGCAGCAGCCTGCTTCATCATGCACGGCACACAAACCGCATCAGGCGGCATCGGCATCGAATACGGCATGCGGGCAGGCCCGCTGAAGGCATGCGTCCCGCCCTTCACGTCGATCTTGCCCGGCGCATGGATTTCGATATTGCCGCCCGCCAGCCGGATGTAGGCACCACCCGACGTCAGCAGGATCTCCCGCTCCGCGGCCACCTCGATCGCCTCGGTCGCCGCCAGGACCTTCACCGTCTTCCGGGCCGTCAACTCGACATTGTCCGCATGCGCCTGGATCTCGACCTTGCCCTTCCCCGCGAACAACTTCATGCCGGCGTTCTGCACGAACAGGCTGATCCGGTCCGCGACACCGGCGATCAACGACTTGCCGGCAGCCACATGCACGCCCTGCCCGCTCACCATGTTGATATGCCGCTCGGCAGCCAGATGCGCCGACTGCTGCGTCGACATCGCGATGCCCGCCGGGCTGGCCATCAACATCACGGGCTGCTTGAAGGCATTCGCGTTACCCATGCCGCCTCCAACCGTTCGGCCGCCCGAAGCGTTGCCGGCTACCGTGTCCTGGGTGGCATCGGTGTACTGCTTCAGCGCATCATGGCCCGCGGCCAGGCTGTCGGCTTGATGGGCCTCGCTCGCCTGCGACAGCGCCTCGATCAAGCTCTCCGCGCTCACCAACTGTTGCTGCGCCTCGCGCACATCGAGAGGCTGACTGCCGGCGCTCTTGGCATGCGTGCCCAGATACAGTCCACGCGCGGCCCGCACCGCGCCATGGCTATCCGTGCGCAGGTCGAATCCGGAGCCCAGGTATTCGCCGCGCGCGTTGCCCGCCTGCTGGATCAGATACCCGAGATGCAGTTGCGAGTTGCCCTGGCTGCTGTACAACTGCACACGGTTCTGGCCGGTCGCGTCATCGAGCACGAGCTGGTTGTAACCGCTGCCGCCATATTCCTTAGAGCGATAGCCGGACAGGATGCCGTTCGAATGCCATTGCGGCTGCGTCGCGCCGTTGTAGACCCGAGCGACCGCAACGGGCCGATCGCAATCGCCGCCCACGTAGTCGATCAGAACCTCCTCGCCGACACGAGGAGGATGAACCGCGCCATACCCCCCGCCCGTATCCGACTGCACGACACGCACCCAGCACGACGCACCGGCCTCGCCCGGATTGCGGCGATCCCACACGAAACGCACCTTGATGCGATTGAGTTGGTCGGTATGGACTTCCTCGCCGCGCGGCCCGACGACAATCGCCGTCTCCAGATGCGTGACAGGCTTGCGATGTTCGAACGGGCTGCGGAACGGCACGCTGCTGCGCTGGGCTTCGATCCAGATTCGGTAGTAGCCGCTCGCCCCGTCGAAATGCGGCACGACGAACGTATCGTTCGATTCACCCGCGCGTGCCTCATCGATCGAGGCCTGCAGATCCTGCGGAAAGCGCGCGCCGCCGGCCGCCCCAGGGAGGTTGTTCGCGATCAGCCACTTCACCTCGATCACGGCGAATTCGCGCTGATTCGCCGGATCCCGGTCGTGCTCGGGATGATCCAGCAGCGTGAAGCGTCGGCCGGCGTCGATCGCCCGCAAACCGCCCTCGCCCGCGAAACGCTTGGCGCGCGATTCCCATTCCTCCATCCGGATCCGCGTGAGCGCGTCGCCGCGCGCCTGCTCCAGGTAGCGATACGCGCCCGTGTATTCATACACCTCGGCCTGCGCCGGCAGCGCGCCCTGATTCGCCTGCGTCGGCAGGTTCGTGCCTTTGGGATTGACGGCGGGCGCCGGACGTTTGTAGTCGAAGGTTCGGGTCGTGTACGAGGTGCTTTGCAGCGTGCGGCTGCCCGACCATTGAGTCAGCGCGTCCGCCTCGCTCCGCGTATCGGCTCGGTAAAAACGCACGATGTCGGCGGGGGCAAGCGCCGTCAGTCGATCGGTGACGACCAGCGTATGCGAACGCCCATCCGCCGCCTGCTCCCAGAAGCCGTAAAGCCCTTCGTCCTCGAGCAGGCGATGCACGAAATTCCAGTCGCTCTCGTCCTGGCGGCAGAACGAACGCGGCGGCAGCGCCTCGACAAGATCGAAGCGAAACGCGCCTCGCGCCTGGGGATGCTGGTTGAACACATCGGCGACGATATCGTCGGCCGGGCGATCCTGCCAGATCCGCTGGTCGCGACGAAACTTCAGGAAGTGCATCCAGGAGGCGAAACCGAGCTGGTAGCTGCTCAGCCCGCCGTCGGCGCCAAGCCGTCGCGCCGTATGAACGTAGCCATGATGCGGTCGATACGATTTGTCCGATTGCTGGATCCAGAGCGTGACCGGCTGGGCAATCAAGGCCTTGAGTTCGAGCGTGTCGTTGCGAGACGCGACGTCGACCGTGAATTCGAAATGCCGCCCCAGCCGCGCCGATCCGCTCGCGCGCAGCGGCAGCAGGACCGTGGCCTCCAACGGAGAATCCAGCTTCAGCAGGCGATCCTGCTGAAGCCAGCCGCGGCTGATGCCTTGCGCCCATTGATGCGCGTCCATCGCTAAACCCTTCTGTTTTATTCGCTCTTGTCATGTCGATGGAGTGCTCCATCCGACCCTCGGGCGCAATTTTATGAAGCTGGTCGCGAAGGGACGTTAATCAACGTCAGGTTGGCCGTGCCTCCGCGCTGTTATTACGCAGCCCGAATGACAGACCAGAAAAATATATCTTTACGACCGATTCATTCAATCGATAAAACGCGACACCCGCACTCTTCACCCGAAGAAGCGTGCAACATGTCGGCAAATACCTGTTTATTTCAATCAAATTCCACCCAAGGGAAAACCCGCAGCCGCTCCCCCTCGTCATCCGTCCGATTCCCCGTTAAGATCGCATCTGGCCCACTGGTCCGGCCAATTTCATCCGGACCGCAACCGGATACGCACAGGAGACACGATGAGACTGGAAGGCAAGGTGGCCGTCGTCACGGCCGCGGGCGCGGGGATCGGACAGGCGGCGGTGCTGGCGCTGGCGCGCGAGGGTGCGCAGGTCTGGGCGACCGACGTCAAGCCCGAGTTGCTGAAGTCGTTCGAGGGCGTCGCCAACGTGCAGACCGCGCCGCTCGACGTGATGAACCGCGCCGCGATCGACGGCTTCTTCGCCGGCCTGCCGCGCGTGGACGTGCTGTTCAACTGCGCCGGCTTCGTCCACAACGGCACCATCCTCGAGGCCAGCGACGAGGATTGGGACTTCGCCTTCGATCTCAACGTGCGCTCGATGTTCTGGACCATCCGCGCCGCCCTGCCCGCCATGCTGAAGAACGGCGGCGGCAGCATCGTCAACATGGCCAGCGTGGCGAGCAGCATCCGCGGCCTGCCGAACCGCTTCGTCTACGGCACCTCGAAGGCGGCCGTGATCGGCCTGACCAAGGCGGTGGCCGCCGACTACGTGCTCAAGGGCATCCGCTGCAACGCGATCTCGCCGGGCACGGTCGACACGCCCTCGCTGCAGCAGCGCATCAACGCCTACGAAGACCCGGTCGCCGCGCGCGCCGCCTTCGTGGCGCGCCAGCCGATGGGCCGCATCGCGCGCGCCGACGAGATCGCGCCGATCGTCACCTTCCTCGCCAGCGACGATGCAGCCTTCGTCACCGGCCAGACCTACTCGGTCGACGGCGGCATGACGATCTGAGCCGCGCTCGCGCCGATACGAAACCGCATTTCCCTTCCGTCTTCACCGGATTCACCAGGAGCCTCACCTCATGAAACTCGCCCGTTATGGCCAGCCCGGCAGCGAAAAGCCGGCCCTCGTCGATCAGGACGGCAAGCTGCGCGACCTGAGCGGCGTCATCGCCGACATCACGCCCGCCACGCTCGACGAAGCCTCGCTCGCCAAGCTGCGCGCGCTCGACGTCGCGTCGCTGCCGCTGGTCGAAGGCACGCCGCGCCATGGCTGCCCCGTCAACGGCGTCGGCAAGTTCCTCGCGATCGGCCTGAACTACTCCGACCACGCCGCCGAAACCGGCCAGCCGGTGCCCAAGGAGCCGGTGGTGTTCACCAAGGCGATCTCGTGCATCCAGGGGCCGAACGACCCGATCATGCTGCCGCGCGGCTCCGAGAAGACCGATTGGGAAGTCGAGCTGGGCATCGTGATCGGCAGCGTGACGCGCTATGTCGAGCGCGAGCAGGCGCTCCAGCACGTGGCCGGCTACGTCACCATCAACGACGTCAGCGAGCGCCACTTCCAGCTCGAACGCACGCCGCAATGGGACAAGGGCAAGGGCTGCGATACCTTCGGCCCGATCGGCCCGTGGCTGGTCACGCGCGACGAGGTGCCGAACGTGCAGGCCCTGTCGATGTGGCTCGAAGTGAACGGCAAGCGCGTGCAGAACGGCAGCACCAGCACCATGATCTTCGACGTGGCCGAGATCGTCAGCCACCTGAGCCAGTTCATGACGCTGATGCCCGGCGACGTGATCACCACCGGCACGCCGCCCGGCGTCGGCATGGGCATGAAGCCGCCGCAGTTCCTGCGCGCCGGCGACGTGGTCAAGCTCGGCATCGAGGGCCTCGGCGAGCAGCAGCAGACGGTGGTGCCGTTCAAGCTGTAAGCGGCGGCCTCGCGCCCTGCCTCGATGCGCGACGCCCGGCGTCGGCCCGCCAGCGGCCGGCGCCGGGCGTTGTCCTATAATGTGCGCCCCGCGCCCACCGGCGCGGGCCGCTCCTCTCAATCCGCCGGCCAACCCGTCGAGCTCGCCATGCCCTTCCAGCCGATCGAAACGAAACGGCTCTACAGCCAGATCGCCGCGCAGATCACCGAACTGATCGACGCCGGCGAATTCATCGTCGGCGAGCGGCTGCCGGCCGAACGCGATCTCAGCGCGCGGCTCGGCGTGAGCCGTTCCTCGCTGCGCGAGGCGCTGATCGCGCTGGAGATCGAAGGCAGCATCGAGGTGCGCAGCGGCTCGGGGATTTTCGTCAAGCAGCGCGGCAAGCCGGCGGCCGCCGCGGCGATGGCCGATGCCACGAACGCCGCCGACGCGGCGAACCCGGCGGCCGCGCCGCGCATGCACGCGGTCTCGCCGTTCGACGTGATCCGCGCGCGTGCCTACCTGGAGCCCGAGATCGCGATCCAGGCCGTGCGCCACGCCTCCGACGCGCAGATCGAGACCGTGCTGGCGCGCCTGGAGAAGCTGCGCGCCGGCAAGGTCGGCGATCCGCAGCTCAACGAATACGATCGGCAGTTCCACCTGAGCCTGGCCGAGGCCTCGGGCAACAGCGCCTACGTGGTGCTGCTCGACCAGCTTTGGATCCATCGCACCACGCCGCTCTACATGACGCTCGAACAGCACTTCTTCAGCACGCAGTGGTGGGCCGAGTCGATGGACGAGCACGAGGAGATCTACGCCGCGCTCAACGAACGCGACGTGCGCCGCATCAGCCTCGCGATGGGCCTGCACATGCAGCATGCCGAGCAGCGGCTGGCGGGGCAGTTCAAGTAAGCGGCGCGTCGTGCCGGAAACCCTGCCGCGAATCTATCGGCTCGTTTTCGGAATCGGCGCGCCCATGATGCGGCCGAAGTAGAATCCGGGCACGATCACCGGAGTTCCCCATGGCACGAGTCCGTCGCAGAGCGCTCCCTTCCCGCCTGAGGCGCCGCCTTTTCCCGGCCCACCGGGGCATCGCGCATCGCATCCTGTTCACCCGCCCCGCCAGTTCGCCGCTGAAGACCCTGCTCTATCGGGCCTTGTTCGTCGCCGGACTCTGTGCCCTGGCGTTCATCGTGCTGTACCTGGATCGCAATGGCCTGTACGACGCGCATCGCCAGTCGCCCGGCGGCATCGACCTGCTGTACTTCACCATGGTGACGATCGCCACGGTCGGCTATGGCGATATCGTGCCGATCACGGCAAAGGCCCGCTTGATCGACGCGTTCTTCATCGTGCCGATCCGTCTCATCATCTGGTTCACCTTTCTGGGAACGGCTTACCAGTTCGTCATTCAACGCGTCGTCGAGGAATTTCGCATGAAGCGCCTGCAAAAGGAGTTGCAAGGGCATGTCATCGTCTGCGGATTCGGCATGGCCGGATCGGTGGCCGTGCAAGAGTTGCTGGAAGGCGGCGTGGATCCACGCGACATCGTGGTCATCGATCCCGCGCAGGAATCGCTCGAGGCCGCCGCGGAACTCGGCGTGATCGGGCTGCGTGGCGACCCCTCGCGCGAGGATCTGCTGCAACAGGCCCAGGTTCGCCAGTCGAGCGCCGTGATCGTGGCGGTCAACGACGACGCGACCGCCGTGCTGCTGACCTTGACCGTGCGCAGCATCGCGCCCGACACGAAGATCATCGTGCGGATCCGCGAGCAGACTTTCTGGCGGCAATTGCGGCAAGCCGGCGCGAACGTGATCGTCGGCTCGACCAAGATCGGCGGCCTGCTGCTGGCGAACGCGGTCAACAGCCGCTACGTGGTGCCGTTCGTCAACGACCTGCTGTCGACGCGCGGGCGCGTGATGCTACAGGAACGCCCGGCCGAACCCCATGAAGTGGGCCGCAGGAGCAACGAGGTCCCCGGCGTGGTGGTGATCGGCCTCGCGCGAAACGGAACCTTGATGTCGTTCTACGAGGAAGCGCCCGTTCCGATCGAAGCCGGCGACGTGTTGATGGTCATCCAGTCGACCAGGCAGGCAGCCGGTTCCCAGCCATGAGCATGGTGGCTCGGCGCGACGCGATGGCCGGCCGCCCCCGATTCCGGCCATCCTGATCCGGAAACGGAAACGCCGGCGGCCGAAGCCGACGGCGTCCGATCCTCCGCGGAGATCGCGCTCCGCCGGCTTCCGTGCAGTTTCGCCGGCTCAGTGCGAATGCCGCGGGTTGCCGCGCGTCTCCACCACCTTCAGGTACAGCGTGGCCGGCTCCAGGCAGCCTCCCGTCGACAGTTGCCCCACCGTCTGCCGATAAAGCTCCTGCCACGGCGTCTGCGCCGGCGGGATCTTGAACTCGGCGGTCTCGCGACGACGCGCCAGCTCGCCATCGTCGACCAGCACATCCACCTTGCGCGCGTTCAGGTCGACGCGGATCCGGTCGCCCGTGCGCAGCAGCGCGAGCCCGCCGCCGACGGCCGCCTCGGGCGACATGTTGAGGATCGAGGGGCTGGCCGAGGTGCCGCTCTGGCGGCCGTCGCCCAGCGTCGGCAGCGAGGTGATGCCCTCGCGCACCAGCGAGACCGGCGGCGCCATGTTGACCACCTCGGCGCTACCCGGGTAACCGACCGTGCCCGCGCCGCGGATCACCAGGATGCAGTGCTGGTCGATCTCCAGCGACGGATCGTTGATGCGCGCGTGGTAGTCCTCGGGGCCGTCGAACACGATCGCGCGCGCCTCGAAGGCGTTCTCCGAGCCCGGCTCGGCCAGGTAGGTCTGGCGGAAGGCCTCGCCCACCACCGACATCTTCATGATCGCGCTGTCGAAGAAGTTGCCCGACAGCACGATGAAGCCGGCGCCGTGCTTGAGCGGCGTCTCGGTGGTGCGGATCACGTCGCGGTCGTTGGTGGCCGAGCGATCGGCGATCTCGCCGATGGTGCCGCCCGACACGGTCAGGCAGTCGCGATGCACCAGGCCCGCCTTCGACAGCTCGTGGTACACGGCCGGCACGCCGCCGGCGCGGTGGAAGCTCTCGCCCAGGTATTCGCCGGCCGGCATGCAGTTGACGATCAGCGGCACCGATTCGCCGACGCGCTGCCAGTCGTCGAGCGACAGCTCCACGCCGACGTGCCGCGCGATCGCGATCAGGTGCGGCGGGCAGTTGCTCGAGGCGCCCAGCGCCGAGGCGATCACGATCGCGTTCTCGAAGGCCTGCTTGGTCATGATCTGCGAGGGACGCACGTCCTCGCGCACCAGGTCGCAGATGCGCTTGCCGGTGACATAGGCCATCTGGCCGCGCTCGCGATAGGCGGCGGGGATGCTCGCGCAACCCGGCAGGGACATGCCGAGCGCCTCGGCCAGGCTGTTCATCGACAGCGCGGTGCCCATCGTGTTGCAGTGGCCGATCGAGGGCGAGGACGCGGTGGTCAGCTCCATGAAGCCTTCGTAGTCGATCTCGCCGGTCGCCAGCAGGTTGCGCGCATGCCAGATCACCGTGCCGGAGCCGACGCGCTGGCCGTTGTGCCAGCCGTCCAGCATCGGGCCGCCCGACAGCACGATGGCCGGCAGGTCGACGGTGGCGGCCGCCATCAGGCAGGCCGGGGTGGTCTTGTCGCAGCCGGTGGTCAGCACCACGCCGTCGAGCGGGAAGCCGTGCAGCACCTCCACCAGGCCGAGATAGGCCAGGTTGCGGTCGAGCGCGGCGGTGGGCCGGCGGCTCTGCTCGGCCAGCGGGTGCACCGGGAATTCCATCGGGATGCCGCCCGCGTCGCGGATGCCGGCCTTGACGCGCTCGGCCAGCGCGATGTGGTGGCGGTTGCAGGGCGCGAGATCGCTGCCGGTCTGCGCGATGCCGATGATCGGCCGGCCCGACTGGATTTCCTCGCGCGTGAGCCCGTAGTTCATGAAGCGCTCGACGTACAGCGCGGTCATGTCCGCATGCGACGGATCGTCGAACCATTCCTGGCTGCGCAGGCGTCGCTTGGTCTGTTGTGTCATCTCGTTCTCCATGTCCTGATCGTTCCGACGCCGCGGCCCGCCCTCGAGGCGTGTGCCCGCGCTACCCGCGGCCGTCTCCTCTGATTTGATGTCCCGGCACGGCAGGCGAGGCGTGACGCCCTGCCCGCTTCCCGCGCAATCCCTTGCGCAGTCGATTGGTTACCGGTAACCCGAGACGGATGGTAGCACGCCTTGCGGCGTGGAGCGAGTGCTTCGGGAGGGGGAAAACGAGGGGGGGCGTGCCGCGGCGGGCAGACCGCCTTGCCGCATCAAGCGAAGCTCAATTCACCCGGGGCGCGCTTCACTTTCTTCGGCGCATGCTTGCGTGCCTGCCAGAGGTCATAGTCCATTTGCATGCCCAGCCAGAGATCGGCGCGGCCGCCACGATCGACGCCGAGCCACTGCTCTATGCGCAGGGCCATTTCGGGCGAGATCCCGGCTCGCTCGTTCAATATCCGGGACAACTGCACACGCGAGACGCCAAGCTGCTCGGCAGCCTCGGTGACGGTCAGGTTCAATGCCGGCAGGATGTCTTCACGAAGAATCTCGGCAGGGTGCGGGGGGTTGAACATCTTGGACATGTTTTCGTACCTTGAATGAACGTAAACGCGAAACGGCTACACGCTCAGTGATAGTCGCGATAGTCGACCAGGATGGCGTCGTCTCCGTCGAACATGAAGGTCAATCTCCAGTTGCCGTTCACCTCGACCGCCCACGTGCCCGCCTCGTCGCCCTTCAGCGGATGCAGGCGCCATCCCGGCTGCCCCATGTCGTTTGGATTTTTTGCGCGGTTCAGTGCCGTCAACTGCCGCCGCAACTTGCTTTTATGCGTGGCTTGAATGCCTGCCGTGGAACCTGTTTCAAAAAAGTGTTCGATGCCCTTATGACGAAAGCTCTTGATCATGACGATTGCACACAGTGAGTGAATCCTCGGCCTGGAATTCGTTTAACCCACCGCTCGGAAGTATATCGTGTAACGACACTAGTTACAAACTAACCTCCGGCGACTCCTTGTTTGGCAAGGTTTTTTTCTTATCTCGACAACAAACAACTGATCCAAAAGCCGCGCTGCGCCCTCAAGCGCTTTCGCGCTGCACCACCGAGAACCGCAGCTTCACGTGCCTGTACCCGGCCGCCAGCGCGGTGCCGTGCGCCATCGCGTCGAACAGCACCTCGCCGGTGCGCTGGCCGATGCAGTAGGCATCGACGCTGACGGTGGTGATGGTCGGATGCGAGCATTCGGCCACCTCGAAATCGCCGAAGCCGGCCACCGCGATGTCCTCGGGCACGCGCAGGCCGCGCCGATGGCACTGCATGATCGCGCCGAAGGCCGACATGTCGCTGACCGACATCACCGCGTCGGTGTCGGGCCAGCGCTCCAGCAGCGCGTCGAGCGCGGGGCCGCCGTGGGTCATGTTGGCCGGCGTGTCGCCGATCCGCACCACGCGCGGCTCGCCCAGCCCCAGCGCGCGCACCGCCGCGCGATAGCCCTTGAGCCGCTCCATGCCGCGCCGATCGTTGTCGTTGGCGCCGCACAGGAAGCCGATCCGGCGATAGCCGCGCCCATGCAGGTAGACCACCATCTCGCGCGCCGCGCGCTGGTTCGAGAAACCCACCGCCGCGTCGATCGGCGCGCCGGGCAGGTCCCACATCTCGACGATCGGCACGCCCGCGCGCTTGAGCAGGGCGGTGGCGGCCTCGGTGTGGAACGCGCCGGTCAGCGCGATGGCACGCGGCTGGTAGCGCAGGAAGGAACGGATCAGCCGCTCCTCGCGCGCGATGTCGTAGCCGGTATCGCCGATCAGCAGTTGCAGGCCCCGGGGCTCCAGCGCGTTCGACAGCCCGCGCACGGTATCGGAGAAGTTCGAGCTGGCCAGCGAGGGCACGATCACCGCGACGAAATCGGAACGCCCCGAGGAAAGCGCCCCCGCCGCCGCGTCGGCCACGTAGCCGAGCGTGTCGACCGCGCGCAGCACGCGCTCGCGGGTGGCGGCCGCCACCACGCGATGGTTGGCCAGCACGCGCGACACGGTCATCTTCGAGACGCCGGCCAGCCTGGCTACGTCGGCCATGCGCGGCGGCCCCTCGAGACGGGTCGGCGGGGGTTTCGGTGCGCGTCGGCTGGCATTGCCCATCGATAGGAGTCCGGTATGTCCTGTCCGCCTGGCGGGGCGGGTTGAAAAGTGGGCGACATCATACGGGACTCAAAAGCGCCGTGGGCTGATCCGGATCGAAATCGCGCGAGAAATGCCCGGAGATGAAAAGGCCTGGACATCGATCGCATTCCTTATGGATCGCGGCCCGCACTCGAAAACGCGACGCCGGCGCCGCGCAAACGAACCAATCGGGAGCAGTGGAGAGAATCGTTGAGGATTCCAGGATCAATCGAGGCAGCGCGATGCGCTTCGCGCATCAATCGCGATCATTGATCCATCGCGCGCCGCAGCCGGCCTCGCACAGGCCGAGCGGGCCCGCGTCGCGCGCCGACAACAGTGTCGGCGGAGCACGCCGCCCGGGCCGGGCAGTCCGCGCGGCCATGAAAAAACCCGGCGGCGGCAAGGCGCCGGGCCGGGTTCCACATATCGCAGCGTGCCGCCGCGCTGGCGAGTTCGCTGGGCAGCGCGGCGACCAACGCCGCCCTGCCCGCCCATCCTCAATCCCAGTGACGGTAACCGCGATGATGGCGACCATGGCCGTAACGGCCGCGACGGTAATCGTCGTCGTAGGAGTTCGAGCGCGAGACGTTGCCGCCCAGCGCCGCGCCGGCACCGCCGCCCAGGGCCGCGCCGACCAGGCCGCCCGAGCGTCCGCCCATCGCGTTGCCGGC
>NZ_VWWK01000085.1:0-28369 GCF_011753035.1 Burkholderia sp. Ax-1720
TCCCGGCCTGCCCGCGATCGCGCAGCGAGCCGAGCCGGCCGGCCGCCGCGTCCGCGGTGCAGGCGGCGATATCGTCGAGCAGTTCGGCGGCCGACGGGTAGCGCTCGGCGGCGTTCTTCGCCAGCAGCCGCAGCAGGATCTCGTCGACGCATTCGGGCAGTTCGGGCCGTTGCCGGCGCACCGGCGCCACCGGCTTGGCCAGATGCGCGTGGGACCAGCCCAGCGCGTCGTCGGCCGCGAACAGCGGCTGCCCGAGCAGCAGCTCGCGCAGGATGCAGCCCAGCGAATAGAGATCGGCGCGCGGGCCGGCGAGCGCGTCGAGTCCGGCGAGCCGCTCGGGCGCCGCGTAGGGCAGGCGATCGTGCGACAGCGCGAGCCCGGCTTCGCGGCCCGCCGTGCTGCCGAACTCGCACAGCGCGGCGTGGCCGAGATCGTCGGCCACCAGCAGGCTGTCCGGCGTCAGGCCGCCGTGCGAACGCCCGCGTGCATGCAGCGCGGCCAGCGCGCGGCCGGCCGAGGCGGCCAGGCGCAGGAACTCGCCGATGCCGCCCGGCTGCCGCATGAAGGTGGACAAGGGGCGGCCGCCGGGGTCGCTCAGCAGCAGCGCCGCGCGTGAGCCCACGCGGATCTGCTCGATCGGCACCGCGGCCCAGGCCGGATCGAGATCGCCGCGCAATTCGAATTCCGCGCGCAGCACACGCTGCTCGTGCTCGCCGTCCCGCAGCGCGACGCGCAGCAGATGGCCGGCTCCCGAAGCCGCGGATCGATACAGCGCGCTGCTGCCGGAAGGCAGGGTGATCAGCGCGGGCAGGTCCGATGCGCTCGGCTCGGGAGATGCGATTGGCATGGTGTGCGAAAGAGTCCCGGGGGCGGCCGGCCATGGCGCCGCGTGGTGGCCGGGCTCGGCCGGACGACGACGCAGGCGCTGCGGGGCCGAAGCGGAAAGCTCGGAGCTTAGCGGGTTGGCCGGCCAAGGCAAGGATTCGCGCTGAGACGCTGCGTACAAGGAATTGCACGGGGTGGAGCCGCGTGCCCGGGAGGGCCTGGCCGGCCGCTCGTGCGGCATGCCGTGCCGGTTTTCGCGCGTGCCGGCCGAAGTGCTCGCGGCACTCAGCCCATGCCGAAGCGCTGCGCGTCGGCCAGGTAGGCATTGGCGGGCCGGCGGGTCGGCACCTGCAGCGCGGTGCCGGCCAGGGCCAGCGCGAAGGCGGCGAACCGCGAGACGTCGAGGCGATCGGCGGCCAGTGCCCAGGCGGTGGCCGGCAACAACGCGAGCAGCGCCAGCAACAGTGCCAGCGGGGCCGCCGGATCGTGGCGCCGGGCGGCCCGGGCCAGCGCGGCCAGGACCGCCAGCGCCAGGCCGGCGGCCGACCAGGACAGCGCGGTGTGCATCAGCGTCTCGCTGTAGCCGCGATATTGCAGGATGCCGAGCATCGAGGCCAGCGCGGCCAGCAGGCCGCCGATGCGCTGCAGGAATCCCGCCGAAGGCAGCGAGCGCGGGCTCGGCAGGCCATGCCGGTACCAGGCGCCGGCCAGCAGCCCGGTGATCGCGCCGAGCGCGGCGACGATGCCGATCATGCGGCACTGCATGGCCGCGCCGCCGCCCGAGGCCGCCGCCAGCGAGCAGCCGATGCCGATCGTGGCGATCGCCGCGCCGGCATAACGGCGTGCCGGCGGGCACTCGCCCTGGAACGCGAAGGCGATCAGCAGCAACAGCATCGCCAGCGGCTGGGTGGCGAGCGCCGGCGATTTCAGCGCGGCCGGCAGCGCCATGCCGGCCGGCACGCAGGCGAGGCCGAGATACGCGCCGTTCAGCAGCAGGGTGAGCATCAGTTGCTGCGCGAGCCGGCTGCCGTGCGGCGGGCGCCGGCGCACGCTCCAGGCCAGCGCGGCGACGGCCGCGGCACGCAGCAGCCCGGCCAGCGGTACCCACAGCGCGGCGGGATGGCGTAAGGCGGCTTCGTTGGCGGGCAGCTCCATCGACCAGAGCTGGAGCATCAGGCGGGGCAGATCGATCGTCGTCATCGCTGGATTCCTTGCGGGTTCACGGTGCGACAAGCGTAAGAAGATCGAGCGGCCCGGGCCATTCTACGAACTGGTAAGGATGCCGCGCCCCGGGTGCCTTGCGCATACCAAGGTATGAGGCGGCGATGCCGGGCGGATCGGCCGGCTCACGCGGCCGGCCGTGCCGGCCTGGGGCGGCGTGCGAAGCGCCGCGCCCCGCTCGCGAGGCCCGCGCGCGTCAGCGAGACCGTCCAGCCGACATTCAACGTAGTTGTCCGCGCAACGATCCTGACTCGCGCGCGCGACGCTGTTCGTGCTCGGCCGCCAGCGCGGCGAGGATGAAGCCGCCCACCAGCCCGATGTGCTCGAAGAAGCCGTTGGTGGCGGCGAAGCGGGCCTCGCCCGCCAGCGTCCAGAACGGATTGGCGAGCAGGTTGGCGATCGCGGTGAACACGGCCAGCAGGCCGGCGCCGAACCAGACGAAGCGGCCGGCGATGATCATCAGCGGCCCGGCGATCTCGACCACGATGATCGCGAGCGCCCAGGGCAGGGCCGGATGCAGGCCGAAGTGCTGCATCTCGCGCGCCGCCTGCCCGAGGTCGGACAGCTTCATGCAGGCGCCGACCAGGTAGGGGCCGGTCAGCGCGAGGCGGGCGATCAGCCAGGTATGTGGCCAGTCGAGGATCGCATCGACCCAGGCGGGATCGCTGCGGCCCCAGGGCAGGCGTTTTCGGCCGTGCGGATCGCGGCTCATGGATGGGTTCCCTTGTCAGGTGATGCGGACGATTCGAGCATGATCCGCCCGCATCCGGGCACGGTGGACCGAGGTCCGTGGAGCGGACCTCGGCATTCAGGACAAAGACGACAGGCTAATGTCGATTCGAGGCGCCAGGAAGGCGACGGGTCTGGACGCAGCATCCGGGAATTTGAACGCGCCCCGCCTCGTACCGCGCGACGGCAATCGCGGCTGCTTTGCGAGCCACGTTGTCCGCGATGGAATCGGCTTCTCCGATCCGGCCCGTTCCCGGGTTTATTTGGAAATACTTTCTATATTGGTCCGATTAAGCTGGCCCCTGGCTGGGGCATGTCGAGCGCGAAAGCATGTTCTGCTCGATGCATGCCGGGCCTGTTCAAAGACATTCCGCCTTTCGTCAGGGAGACAAGCAATGAAGGTTTCGAAGCCGATGTTCAAGCTCGCGTGCATCGCGGCATGGTTCGGCGTGGCGGCCGGCGCGGCCCAGGCCGCCGACCTGCTCGACACGGTCAAGCAGGCGGGGGTGCTCAAGATCGCCATGGAAGGCACCTATCCCCCGTTCGATTCGCGCGACGCCAGCGGCAACCTGGTCGGTTTCGACGTCGACGTCGCCAAGGCGGTGGCGGCCCGCCTGGGCGTGAAGCCCGAGTTCATCGCCACCGAATGGAGCGGCATCCTCGCCGGCCTGCAGGCCGGCAAATACGACGTGATCGTCAACGAGGTGACCATCACCCCGCCGCGCAAGCAGGCGCTCGACTTCAGCCAGCCCTATGTCTATTCGGCGGCCCAGCTGATCCAGCGCGCCAATGACGACCGGCGGTTCGGCAGCCTGCAGGAATTCAAGGGCGACAAGAAGCTCGGCGTGACGCTCGGCACCAACTACGACGCGATGGCACGCGCGGTGCCCGGCATCAACGCGCAGACCTATCCCGGCGCGCCGGAGAAGCTGAGCGACCTGGTCAACCGCCGCATCGACGCCACGCTCGACGACCGCCTGATGATCCCGTACCTGCTCAAGACCACCCAGCTGCCCTTGCGCGCCGGCGCCGTGGTGCCCGGCGGCGGCCAGGAGATGGGCATTCCGTTCCGCAAGGGCAACCCGAAGTTCGCCAAGGCGCTCGACGACGCCATCAGCGCCATGAAGCAGGACGGCACGCTCAGGAAGATCTCGATGCAGTGGTTCGGCGTCGATACCTCGGTGCCGGCGGCGAACTGATCGGCACGAAGCGTCGTCCCGCTGCCGGAAGCGCGGCGACCTTCGTTCGGCCCGTGCCGTCACGAACTCGATCGACTCCTTATACTGGCGCGTCCCCATTCTCCTGACGCGCGATGTCGATCAAGCGGATTCTGGTTTCTTGTCTGGCGATTGCCGCCGCGGCCTACCTGGCCGCGGCGGCGGCGCTCTACCTGCTGCAGGACCGCATGCTGCTGCCGGCCACGCCGCCCGCGGTCGATCCCACCAGCGTTTCGCATCCGGGCGAGCGCGTCGAGCCCTGGCAGGTCGATGGGCAATACGCCGGCTACCTCGTCACGCCCGAGCGCGCCGCGCCGCGCGGTAGCGTGATCGTCTATCACGGCAACGAGGAATCGGCCGAAACCAAGCTGCCGCTGGCCGAGATCTTCGTGCGTGCCGGCTATCGCGTGGTGATCGCCGAGTACCCGGGCCATGGCCGGCGCGCCGGCGCGCGCACCATGCGCGCCGCGCTCGGAGCCTCGCGCGAGACGCTGGCGGCCACGCTGGCGCGCTGGCCGGGCGCGGTCTGGCTGGTGGGCGAATCGCTCGGCGCGGGCATGGCGGCGCGCGTGGTGCAGGGCAGCGAGGATGCGCTGGCCGGCGTGGCGCTGATCACGCCCTGGGACACGCTCGCCTCGGTGGCGGGGGAGAAGTACCCGATGTTCCCGGTGCGCTGGATGCTGCACGATGGTTTCGACTCGATCGCGGCGCTGTCGGCCTATCGCGGGCCGCTGGTGGTGATCGGCTCGGTGCGCGACACGCTGATCCCGGTGGCGCATGCCGAGCGGCTGGCGAGCCTGCATCCGGGCAGCCGGCTGATGCTGCTGCCCGAGGCGAATCACGACGACTGGTTCGAGGCCATGACGGCGCCGCGCTGGCAGCAGGTGCTGCGCTGGATGGGGGCGGCTTGATGCGCGGTGGTCGAACGATGGCCGTCGCCGAGCCGAAGCCGTGTTCGTCGATGCGAGGCGGCGCGAGCTGATGCCGCTCGGCCGTCCGGCCGCCCGGCCGCTTGCTGCGACCGGGCGATCGGGCGATCAGGGATCGACCACGCCCGCGCAGGCATCGGTCGGCAAGGCGGCCAGGTGGCCGACCAGCGGCACGGCCTTCAGTCCCGCCGAGGCGACCCGGCAGGGTGCCGCGGCCAGCCCGCAGCCGCCCAGCGCGAGACACAGCGCGCCGCATCCGATCCATCCCGTCGCTCTCGTATGCCACGCCCGCCACGCGGCGCCGCGATGCTTCCCTTCGTCTGCTTGTTCCATGAGGCTCCCTGGCTGGATGGCGCCCCGATCGCCGGGCATGCCGGGCAGGGCGGTCGGCTCGTGCTGGCGAGCCGGCAGGGAGGAAGTCTAGGCAGGGCTCGGCGGTCGGTCTGTGTCGAAATTGTGGCGAATCCGTGTTCGATCATGCGCGGATGTTGCCATCCGTGACGCCGATGGTTCACCGCGCCGGCGCCGCGTCGTCCTGCGCCAGCGTCTGCGCCACCAGCCGGCGGAACCAGCGATGCCCGGCGTCGTTGTGGTGGCGCGCGTGCCAGAACTGCTGCACGGTCAGGTCCGGCAGCTCGATCGGCAGCGGGAACACGTCCACATGGGCCAGCCGCGCGAACAGGGCCGCCAGTTCGTCGGGAATCGCCGCGATGTAGTCCGAATTCGCCACCAGGCTGGGCACCGCCAGCAGGTAGGGCACGTCCACGCCCACCTTCAGGCGCGCGCCGTGGCGGCGCAGCTCCTTCTCCAGCAACTGGTTGGTGAGCGCCAGCGTGCCGGCCACCACGTGCTTGCGCTCGACGAATTCCGCCAGCGTCATGCCTCGCTTGCGGCGCGTCGTGCCGCCCTTGACGATCCCCACCAGCGAGCGCCGGAACAGCGGCTGCTGGTGCAGGTTGTCGCCCAGCCTGCCGAGATAGCCGATCGCCAGGTCCAGCGCGCCGTCCTGCAGCGCCCCCGCCAGCTCCGGCGAAGGCAGCTGGATCGGCTTGAGCACGGCGCCCGGCGCGCGCTCGTGGAAGGCCGCGAGCAGGCGCGGCAGCAGCACGATCACGCCCATGTCGCTCAAGCAGACCGAAAAGCTGCGGGTGGTGGTGGCCGCGTCGAAAGCCTTGGCACTCCATATTTCCTCCTGCACCACCGCCAGCACGTGCTCGACCCCCTTCAGCAGCCGCTCGCCCACGGCGGTGGGCGCCATCACCGGGCCCGCCCGCACGAACAGGTCGTCCTGGAACAGCACCCGCAGCTTGCCCAGCGCATGGCTGACGGCGGGCTGGGTCAGGCCGAGGCGGTCGGCGGCGCGCGACACGCTGCGCTCCTCGGCAAGCGCCTGCAGCACGTACAGGAAGTTCAGGTCGGGCGTGTTCATGTATGCATCCGATTCATTCTGGATATGAAATTCATTGTATGGATTTATAGAGGCCAGGAGATTAATTTTGCATCCGGCTTCGAAAAAACAGGAGACGGAAGTGCTGGATTGCGATGTGATCATCGTCGGCGGCGGCCCGGTGGGGCTGTTCCTCGCCGCCGAACTGGGGCAGCGGGGCGTGAGCGTCGAGCTGTTCGACGCCAAGGACGGCACCAGCCGCCATCCCGCCGCGAATGCCAATAGCGCTAGGACCATGGAGCACTTCCGGCGCATCGGCATCGCCTCGCGGGTGCGCTCGCTGGGCCTGCCCGCCGACTACGCGCCCGACATCGCCTACTTCACCTCGATCGCCGGGCACGAACTGGCGCGGCTGCCTCAGCCCACCTCGCGCGAGGCGGTCGAATGGGCCAGGGGACACGCCTTCACCTGGCCGACGCCGGAGCCGCCGCATCGCTGCTCGCAGCTCTACGTCGAGCCGGTGCTGCTCGAGGCGGCGCGCAGCCATGCCGCTTGCCGCGTGCATTTCTCCTCGCGCGTGGTCGGCTTCGAACAGCACGAGGATCGCGTGCTGGCGACGGTCGAGCTCGACGCCGTGGAAGGCCGCGAGGCCGCCGCGCGCACCGTGAGCGCGCGCTACCTGATCGGTTGCGACGGCCCGCGCAGCTTCGTGCGCAAGTCGCTCGGCATCCGCTTCGAGGGCATGGCCGGCGAGCGGCGCGAATTCATGGGCGGGCAGATGGATGCCGTGTACTTCCATGCGCCGGAACTCTATCGCGCGAGCCGCCGCCCGCCGGCCTGGCAGTACTGGACCTTCGGCCCGCGGCAGCGCGCGCTGGTGATCGCCGTCGACGGCGCCGGGGATTTCATCATGAACGTGCAACTGCGCGACGGCGAGGCGGCCGATGCGCAGGACGTGCGTGCCCGCATCGCCGAGGCGATCGGGGCCGAGGTGCCCTTCGAGCTCAAGAGCCGCTCGACCTGGACGGCGGGCTTCGCGCTGGTGGCCGAGCGTTTCTCCGAGCGGCGGATCTTCCTGGCCGGCGACGCGGCGCACCTGTTCACGCCGACCGGCGGCCTGGGCTACAACACCGGCATCGACGATGCCGCCAACCTCGCCTGGAAGCTCGAGGCGATGGTCAAGGGCCTGGCCGGCGAGGCGCTCGGCGCGAGCTACGAGGCGGAACGGCGCCCGGCCGCGCTGCGCAACACCGCCTTCGCGCGCGGTTTCGCCGACGGCATCGGCCATGTGAGCCTGCCCGCGGCCGCCTATGAAGCGAGCGCCGCCGGCGAGGCCGCGCGCGCCGCGATCGGCGAGTACCTCGCGTTCCATGCCAGGGCCGAATTCGTGATTCCGGGCGTGCACCTGGGCACGCGCTACGAGGCTTCGCCGCTGGTCGAGGCCGAGCCGGGCGCGGCGCCGCCCGACGCGGCCAATCTCTACCTGCCGAGCGCGCGCGCCGGGCATCGCGCGCCGCACGTCTGGCTGGCCGACGGCGCCTCGCTCTACGACCGCCTCGGCCCGGGCTTCACCCTGCTCTGCACCGGCGCCGAGGGCGCGGCCTTCGATTCGCAGGCGGTGCAGCGGGCCGCGCGCGCGCTGCCGCAACTCGCGGTGCTGCGGCTCGACGACGAAGCGGAGCTCGCGCAGGCCTACCAGGCCCGCTATGTGTTGATCCGCCCCGACCAGCACGTGGCCTGGCGCGGCCGCGCGCTAGATGGTGGTTTCGAGGCGGCGGCCTGGCGCAGCGTCGGCCATGCGCGGCGGCAGGAGGCGGCCCACGCCATGCAGTGAGCAGTCTTAACCAAAGGTTCGCGGCCGCTCGACGGAAACGACGAACCCCGACAAGCAGGAGACAAGACCATGCAAGCGCAATCCGTATCACCGCCGGGCGCCGTCGAGGCCGCGAAGGCTTCCTCGCTGCCCCTGCTCACGCTCGTGCTGTGCTTCCTCGTGGTGGCGGCCGACGGCTTCGACGTCGCCTCGGTCGGCTACGTCGCGCCGCTGCTGAAATCGGCCTGGGCGCTGACGCCCGCCCAGCTCGGCCCGATCTTCGGCGCGGGGCTGTTCGGCCTCACGGTGGGCAGCTTCCTGTTCGGGCCGCTGGCCGACCGCGTCGGCCGCAAGCGCGTGATCGCGATCTCGCTCCTGCTGTTCGGCCTGGGCAGCCTGGCCTGCGCCTTCGCGCCCGGCGCGGGCTGGCTGGTCGCGCTGCGCTTCCTGACCGGCGCGGGGCTCGGCGGGGCGATGCCCAACGCGATCACGCTCTCCTCGGAATTCAGCCCGGCGAAGGGCCGCGCAATGCGCGTCACGCTGATGTTCTGTGGCTTCACGCTTGGCCTCGCGGGCGGCGGCCTGGTCGCCTCGCTGCTGCTGCCGAGCTTCGGCTGGCAGGGCGTGTTCGTGTTCGGCGGCCTGTTCCCGCTGCTGCTGGTGCCGGTGATCTGGATCTGGCTGCCCGAATCGCTGCGCTTCATGGCGGGCAAGCCGCGCCACGAAGCGGAGGCGCGCCGCGTGATCGCGCGCCTGAGCGGCGATGCGAACACGCCGATCGAACGGCTGGTGCCCGAAGGCGAGCAGGCCGACAGCCGTGCCGGAAACGCGATCGGCCTGCTGTTCTCGCCGCGCTATCGAACCGGCACCTGGCTGCTCTGGCTGGCCTTCTTCTGCACCTTGTGGGTCTATTACCAGGTCAGCAGCTGGCTGCCCACGGTGATCACCGGCGCGGGCATCAGCGCCTCGCACGCGGCTCGCGTCGGCGCCATGCTGCCGCTGGGCGGCACCCTCGGCTCGCTCGTCAACGCGCGCCTGATGGACCGCATGAACCCCTTCTTCGTGCTGAGCGGCTCGTATGCGATCGCCGCCGTGGCGGTCGCCCTGATCGGCGGCGCGATCGGCCATCCCGCGCTGGTCTACCTGACGGTGTTCATGGCCGGCTTCGGGCTGTCCGGCGCGCAGACCGGCGCGAACGTGCTGGTGGCCGGCTTCTACGCCACCGCGGCGCGCGCCACCGGCGTGAGCTGGGCGCTCGGCGTGGGCCGCATCGGCTCGATCATCGGCTCGATGACGGGCGGCCTGCTGCTGGTCGAGCTCCCTGCGCCGACGGCGGCCTTCGCGGTGTTCGCCGCGCCGGTGGTGGTGGCCGGCCTCGCCATGTTCGCCACCGGCTGGCTCTACCGGGCAGGTGGCCCGGACGGCGCGGGGCGGGCATGACGGAACTTTTCAATCTCTTTGCAACGAGGATGTGGATATGCGCTTGGTGAATTTCATGATGGATGGACGTGCCACGCTCGGCGTGCGCGATGGCGACGCGGTGCGCGTGCTCGGCCACGAGACGCTTGAGGCGCTGCTGGCGCGCGGCGTCGACCTGGCCGAGTGGGCCAGCGCCCAGGACGATGGGCGCCGGCTGCCGGTGGACGGCCTGCACTGGCTGCCGCCGCTGCGGCATCCACCGAAGATCCTCTGCGTCGGCCTCAACTTCGCCGACCACACCAGGGAGAGCAACTACGAGCAGCCGGCCTATCCGACGCTGTTCCTGCGCGTCGATACCAGCCTGGTGGCGCACGGGCAGCCGATGATCCGCCCGGCCGTGAGCGATTCCGAGGGCCTCGATTTCGAGGGCGAGATCGCCGTAGTGCTGGGCCGGGGCGGGCGCCATATCGCCAGGGAGCGGGCCCTCGATTGCGTGGCGGGTTACGCGCTGTTCAACGACGGCTCGGTGCGCGAGTACCAGTTCAAGACGCCCCAATGGACCGTCGGCAAGAACTTCGACGCCACCGGCGCCTTCGGCCCGGAACTGATCACGCCCGACGAACTGCCGCCCGGCATCAAGGGGCTGCGGCTGGAAACGCGGCTGAACGGCGAGCTGGTGCAGTCGGCCAGCACCGACGACCTGGTGTTCGACGTCGCCACGCTGATCAGCATCATCAGCGAGGCGATCACCCTGGAGCCCGGCGACGTGATCGTCTCGGGCACGCCTTCGGGGATCGGCTGGGCGCGCACGCCACGGCTGCTGATGAAGGCCGGCGACGTCTGCGAGGTCAGCGTCGAGAGCATGGGCACCCTGCGCAATCCGATCGCGGACGAAGCGGCCCGCTGAGGGCGAGAACGGGGACATCGACACCGGCATCGAACCAGAGCATCGAACCCGATGCATCGAACCAGGACAGGAGACATCATGAGCGAACCGGTAGCGCCGTCGGCCCAAGCCGGCGTGCATTCGATCGATCACTTCGCCTTGAACGTGCCATCGATCGACGAGGCCGAGCGTTTCTACACCCGCTTTGGCCTGGACGTGCGCCGCGCCGGCGCGCGGGGCGAGGAACTCGAACTGCGCGCCGGCGACGGCTGGCGTTGGGCGCGCGTGCTGCCCGCCGCGCGCAAGTCGCTGGCCTACCTGAGCTTCAACTGCTACGAAGCCGACCTCGACGCGCTGCTGGCGCAGACGCGGGCGGCGGGAGGCAGGCTGACGACGGGCGAGGGGCCGGGATTCTGGTTCCACGATCCCGACGGCAACCTGGTCGAGGTGAAGCCCGGCCCCAAGACCAGCCCCGCGTCGAAGGTCCCTCACTCGGTACCGGGCACGCCGGCCGACCGGCGCGGCAACTGCACGCACGCCGAGGTCCGGCAGGTGCGCCCGGGGCGCCTCTCGCACGTGCTGCTGTTCTCGCCCGACGTGTCGCGCGCGCTGGATTTCCACGGGCGCGCGCTGGGCCTGCGCCTGTCCGACCGCTCGCTCGACCTGATCGCCTTCACGCATGCCCCGCACGGCAGCGACCACCACCTGCTGGCATTCGCCAAGAGCAGCGCGCGCGGCTGGCATCACGCCGCCTGGGACGTCGAGGACGTCAACCGCGTGGGCGAGGGCGCGGCGCAAATGGCGGCGGCCGGCTACACGCGCGGCTGGGGCACCGGGCGGCACGTGCTCGGCTCGAACTATTTCCACTACGTCGAGGATCCCTGGGGCTCGTTCTGCGAGTACTCGGCCGACATCGACTATGTCTCGGCGGGACAGGCGTGGCCCGCCGGCGATTTCGACCCGGAGGATTCGCTCTATATGTGGGGGCCGGCAGTCCCCGAGAACTTCACTCGAAACAGCGAGGTGTGACGCTCATCATCGCTGTTCGCGCGGGACCCAAAAAAACCACATGAATGGACGGAGACATGAAGTGCACAAGGATGATGGCGGCCGGCGCGCTCGCGCTGGGCTGCGGGAGCGCCTGCGCGCAAGGCAGCGTGACGCTGTACGGCATACTCGATACGGGCCTGGAGTTCGTCACGCATGCCGGGCCGAGCGGCAAGAGCCTGGTGCGGATGCCCGGCATCACCGGCTCGGTGCCCTCGCGCTGGGGCCTGCGCGGCACCGAGGACCTGGGCGGAGGTTATTCGGCGAGCTTCGTGCTCGAGGACGGCTTCAACCTGCGCGGCGGCGACCTCAACCAGGGCGGCCGCCTGTTCGGCCGGCAGGCCTGGGTCGGCCTGGCGAATCGCTACGGCACGCTCAGCTTCGGGCGGCAATACACCATGTCGTTCTGGGCGATCGTCGATGCCGACGCGCTGGGGCCCGACATCTACGGCGGCGTCGGCTCGATCGATTCGTACATCCCCAACGCGCGCAGCGACAACACCATCGCCTACAAGGGCAGCTTCGGCGGCGTGACGCTGGGCGCGACCTATTCGTTCGGGCGCGATTCGGCCGGCACCGGCAACTCGCCGGGGCAGGGCACCTGCGCGGGATCGATCCCGGGGGATTTCAACGCGTGCCGTCAATGGTCAGTACTCCTGCGGTACGACGCCGGCAGCTTCGGGGTGGCGGCGGCCTACGACGAGCAGCGCGGCGGCCCCGGCGCGGCTGCCAACCTGTTCAACGGCAGCGCCGCGATCCCGCTCACCCATAGCGGCGACAAGGATGCGCGCACCCAGTTGAACGGCTATCTCAAGCTCGGGCCGGTGAAGCTCGGCGGCGGCTGGCTGGGGCGGCGCGTGATGGTCGGCACGCCGGGGCTGCAGGGCGTGCATACCGACATCTTCTACCTGAGCGGAACCTGGTTCGTGACGCCGACGGTGATCCTCGACGGCGGCGCCTATCGCACCATCGACACGGCCCAGGACACGCGTGCCACGCTGGCCGCGCTGCGCGGCACCTACCTGCTGTCCAAGCGCAGCAGCGTGTACCTGCAAAGCGGCTACGTGTTCAACAGCGCGAGGGCGCGCTACACGCTGAGCCAGGGCGGGCCCGGCAGCACGCCCAATGCCGGCGTCGGCCAGCTCGGCATCATGGCGGGAATTCGGCATTCGTTCTGAGCCGGAACCTAGGCGTCGGCGGCTCGGCCGGCGGTTGCCCGGCGCGCCGCCTTCACCGTTCACCGCGGAATCACCCGCTCCTGCCTGAGCCGCTCGAACAGCGCGAAGAACGCATCGGGCGTGCTCTGGTAATCGAGGAAGCCCGCCTTGCGGCTCTTGCTCATGTCGGTCAGCACTTCCATCGGGCGGCCGAGATCGGCATCGGTATGCCACCACGAGGCCAGCTTGCCGAGCTCCGGCTCGCGCAACTGGAAGCGGGCGGCGATCTCGCTCCACGCCGCTCCGGCATCGCCCATGCGCGCCTCCAGCGGACGCGGTTGCCCGTCGAAGGGCACCGCCTCGATGCCGAAATAGCCGGCCAGTTGCGACCACATCCATTTCCAGCGGAACACGTCGCCATTGACGACGTTGAAGGCCTCGTCACGCGCGTTGTCGGAATCGGCCGCCCATTCCAGGTGGCGGGCCAGCAGCCGCGCGTCGGTCATGTCGGTCAGGCCGTTCCATTGCGCCTCGGAACCGGGGAACCGGAAGGGCTGGCCGGTCTCCCGGCACAGCGTGGCATAGACGGCCAGCGTCACGCCCATGTTCATCGCATTGCCGATCGCGTGGCCGATGATGGTGTGCGGGCGATGCACGCTCCAGCTGAATCCATGGCGCCGCGCGGCCTCGAACAGCCGGTCTTCCTGCTCGTAGTAGAAGTTGTCCACGGGCTGCCGGCCCTGTTCCTCGCGAAACGGCGTGAGCGGCACGGCGCCCGTCGCATAGGCCTCGAAGGGGCCGAGATAGTGCTTCAGGCCCGTCACCAGCGCGGCATGCTCGACGCTGCCCGAAGGCCCCACGGCATCCAGCACGTGACGCACCATCGCGCCGTTGACGCGGATATTCTCCTTCTCGGTGGCCTGGCGGGCCCAGGCCGTGAAGAACACATGGCTGAAGCTGCGGCCCGCCAGCGCCGCCTGCACCGAAGCCGCGTCGCCGAGGTCGGCCACGATCGGCTCGATGTCGGGCGAGACGGCCGTGCGCCCGCGCGACAGGCCCGCCACCTGCCAGCCGCTCGAACGCAGCTGGTCGGCCAGGTTGCCGCCGACGATGCCGCTCGCACCAATGATGAGTGCCCGTTTTTCCATGGAATGAAGCCTCGGATGAGAAGGGTTGATCGAGCCGGCCGCTGCCGCGTTCCGGCGCGCCATCTATAATCGCGCGCTGCGCTCGGGTGATGGGGCACCGGCCCGGCCGAGCGCGGAATGTGGCATGAACCAAGCAGCGCATCCAGCAACTGCCATTCCTGGTATTGGCAGTGACAGGCTGGCTGCCGGAGAAGCGAAATGGAAAAGCAGCAACGCCTGGACGAACTGGGCGATTTCCTGCGGACGCGCCGCGCGCGGCTGCGGCCCGAGGATGTGGGGCTACCCGCCGGCAGCCGCCGCAAGACGCCGGGCTTGCGGCGCGAGGAGGTGGCCGAGCTGGCCGGCATCAGCGTGACCTGGTATGCCTGGCTGGAGCAGGGCCGCGAGGTCAACGTCTCGTTCAAGACCGTCGAGAGCCTGGCGAACGCGCTGAGGCTGCCGCCGCACGAGCGCCGGCACCTGTTCGAGCTCGCCAGCCACTACACGCCGCCCGGCCCCTATCCGATCGTGCAGAACGTGACGGGCACGGTGCGCCGCATGCTCGACCAGCTCGGCGAGATGCCGGCCTACGTGGTGGACGGCAACTGGAATTACGTGGGCTGGAACGAGGCGGCGCGGCGCGTGTTCGGCGACTTCGGCGCGATGCCGGCGCCGCGCCGCAACCTGCTGTGGTTCACCTTCCAGCAGGACGGCGCGCGTTCGCTGTTTCTCGATTGGGACGCCTACGCGAAATGCGTGCTCGCGCAGTTTCGCGGCGACTACATCCTGCGGCCGGCCGAGGACGTGTTCCTGCGCGAGCTGGTCGAGGAACTGATCGACAGCGACCCGGACTTCCGCCTCTGGTGGGCCGAGCACGAGGTGCTCGAACGCAGCGACTGGCGCAAGCGCATCGCGCATCCGCGAGCCGGGCGGCTGGAACTCGACGCGCTCTCGCTCGAGGTACCCGACGCGCCGGGCATGCGGATCATGGTCTATGCGCCGGCGCCGTCGACCGATACGGCGCGGCGGATCGCGGCCTTGATGGCGAGCGCGGATCCGTCGGCGAAAAAGACCGCCTGAAAGGACGACCGGAAGCCCGCCCAGGCGTCCCGATCGGCGCGGGAAAATGTGAATAAGCTCGCCGCGACCGGCGCCGCCCGGCGCCGCTCCCATTGCCTCGATCCCTTTGCCGGCAAGGCTGCCGGGCCGATCGCGATGCACCGTTACGCCGCGCCGCGATGCGAGTAGGAAACGCGAAGGATCGATCGTATTCTTGAGTGCGACGGATTCGTCACATTCGGGGCCGGCCGGAAGCGAAACGAGGGTTTCGCCGGCCGTCCCCGCCAGCCGTCCGCGCGGGTGTTGCGCGCCGGCACGGCGAGATTCGATTCATGGCGCGCGCTCCTCATGCGCGCCATCCGCATTCATTTCCTTCGCAGAACTCATCATGTCGACACATTCGCAAGCCGATGCATCGCGAGCGCGGCTCTACCTGCTCGCCGCGGTCCTGTTCGTTTCCTATCTCTGCGTGGCGATCCCGCTGCCGGTCATCCCCGTGTTCGTGACGCACCAGCTCGGCCTGGACAACGTCTGGGCCGGCCTGGGCGTGGGCGTCGCGTTCTTCACCACGATCTTCACGCGCGGCTACGCCGGCAAGCTGGCGGACCGGCACGGCGCGAAGACGGCCGTGGCTCGCGGCATGCTCCTGTACGCCGCGGGCGCGGCGGTATCGCTGCTCGCCGGCCTGTCGAGCGCGGCGCCGGCCGCGCTGGCGACGCTGGTCGCCGGGCGCCTGCTGCTGGGCGTCGGCGAAAGCCTGGTGGGCGTCGGCATCATCACCTGGGGCGTGGGCCTGATGGGGCCGGCGCGCTCCGGCCAGGTGCTGGCCGTGGTCGGCGCGGCCTTCTACGGCGCGTTCGTGGTGGGCGGCCCGCTCGGCCTGCTGCTGTTCGATCGCGTCGGCTTCGCCGGCACCATGGCGATCAGCGCCGTGCTGCCCCTGCTCGGGCTCGCGGCGATCGCCGGCATGGCGGGCGTCGCGCCGCATCCGCATGCCGAGCGCCCGAGCTTCCTGAGCGTGGTGGGCCAGGTCTGGCTGCATGGGCTGGTGGTCTGCCTGCAGGGGATCGGCTTCGCCGCGATCGGCGCCTTCTTCGCGCTCGACTTCCTGCAGCAGGGCTGGCATTACGCCGGCCTGGGCCTGAGCGCCTTTGGCGCGGGCTTCGTGCTGGTGCGCATGAGCTTCGGCCATCTGCCCGACCGCATCGGCGGCCTGCCGGTGGCGATCGGCTCGCTGGCGGTGGAGACGGTCGGCCAGTTCCTGATCTGGGGCGCGCACGACCCGGCCCTGGCCCTGGCGGGCGCCTTCCTCACCGGGCTCGGCTGCTCGATGGTGTTTCCGGCGATGGGCCGCGAGGTGGTGCACCTGGTGGCGCCGCACCTGCGCGGCACCGCGATGGGCGCCTTCGCCGCGTTCCAGGATCTCGCCTACGGCCTGACCGGGCCGGTGGCGGGCCTGCTCGCCGATCGCGCCGGCTACGGCCACGTATTCCTCACCGGCGGCCTGGCGGCCCTGGCCGGGCTGCTGATCGCGCTGTACCTGCGCCGCGCGCGCGTGGCCGTGGCGCAATGAACCGCTTAAGGAGAATGCGATGAATTTTTCCTGGTTGCATGGCGGCGCGCAGGCGCCGCGGATCGAGCGGATCCGTCACGACGTGAAGATCCGCACGCTGCGCGTGGCGCAGGTCGAGCGCCTGACGCCGCACATGGCGCGCGTGACCTTCACCGGCGAGGAACTGGCGGATTTCCGCAGCCTCGCCCCCGACGATCGCGTCAAGCTGTCTTTCACCAGCGCAGCCGGCCTCGAATCGCGGCGCGACTACACCGTGCGCCGCTTCGACGTCGACGCGCGCCTGCTGGCGATCGACTTCGCCCTGCACGACGCCGGCCCCGCCTCGAACTGGGCACGTGCCGCGCGGCCCGGCGACATGCTCAGCATCGGCGGTCCCAAGGGTTCGGCGGTAATCTCGCCGGAGGTGCGTCGCTGGCTGCTGATCGGCGACGAGACGGCGCTGCCGGCGATCGGCCGTCGCATCGAGGAGGCGGGCGCCGACACGCGCATCACCAGCCTGGTCAGCGTGGCCGGCGCCGCCGAGCGGCAGCACTTCGAGAGCGCCGCGCGGCTCGATGCGCGCTGGGCCTACCGGCCGCTGTCCGAGGCGCATCGGCCCGATGCGCTGCTGGCCGCGGCGCTGGAGATCGAGGTCGAGGCCGACACCTTCCTGTGGGTGGCCGCCGAGGCGAGCGTGGCGCGCGCCCTGCGCCGTCATTTCGTCGATGACCGCGGCCATCCCGCCAAGTGGTTCAAGTTCTCGGGATACTGGGTGGCGGGGCAGGCCGACGCGCACGAGCGCATCGACTGAAACGGGCGGCCGTCGCGACATGGCCGCCACGCTTGCATGAGGACATGAGCATGAGAATCGTCAACGATCGCGTCGAGGAGATGCGGATCTTCGTGAAGATCGTCGAGCTGCTGAGCTTCACCCGCGCCGCCGAGGCCATGCAGCTGACCACGCCGACCGTATCCAGGGTGATGCGGCGCCTGGAGGAGCGCACCCGGCTCCGGCTGCTGAGCCGCTCGACGCGCAGCGTCGGCCCGACGCCGGAGGGTTATGCCTACTACGAGGGCTGCGTGGCCTTGCTGAACCAGCTCGACCGGCTCGATCGCAGCACCGAGCTGGCGGCCGGCGTGCCGGAAGGGCGCGTGAGGGTGGCGCTGCCCGCGCCGTTCGCGCAGCATGTGCTGATTCCCGCCTTGCCGCTGCTGTTCGAGGCCTATCCCTCGCTCGACGTCGAGATCGTGACGGCCGACGGCGAGCTCAACCTGGTGGAGGCCGGGGTGGATTGCGCGCTGCGCGTCGGCGCGATCCGCGAGACCAGCCTGGTGGCGCGCCCGGTGGGGCAGGCCGCGGAGATCTTCTGCGCCGCGCCGGCCTATCTGCGCCGGCACGCGGAGCCGCGCGAGCTGACTCAGTTGCGTGCGCATCCGATCGTCGGCAACGGCATGCACGCGCCGGGCGAATGGGACGAGGGCGAGAAGATCGTGGTGCGGGGCGCGCTGCGGCAACGCGCCAGCGCGGCCGATGCGAATGCCTACCTGGCCTGCGCGGTCGCCGGGCTCGGTATCGCGTTCGGCTATCGCCTGGCGTTCCAGCCCTGCCTCGACGCCGGCACCCTGCGCGAGATCCTGCCCGCGCATCGGCCGCCGCCGAAGCCGGTGCATATCGTCTACTACCCGAGCCGGCGCATGCCCAACCGCGTGCGCGTGTTCGTCGACTGGTTCCGCGAGGTGCTGATCGAGGCGCTCGACCAGGGCGCGCCGAGCGGGGCGCTGCCGCATGTCGACCCGCGAACCGGCCTGGCCGCCGCCACCTCATGAGCACCCGTCGCACGCCCCGTCTTGCGGTGCGCAAGCAGCCGCAACAGGCGCGCTCGACGGAACTCGTCGCGGCCATCCTCGAGGCGGCCACCCAGGTGCTGGCCAGGGAAGGCGCGGCGCGCTTCACCACCGCGCGCGTGGCCGAGAAGGCCGGGGTCAGCGTGGGCTCGGTCTACCAGTATTTCCCGAACAAGGCGGCGATCCTGTTCCGCCTGCAATCCGACGAATGGCGCCGCACCACCGCGATGCTGCGCGCGATCCTCGAGGACCGTCGCGATCCGCCGCCCGAGCGCCTGCACAAGATGGTGCACGCCTTCATCCTCTCGGAATGCGAGGAAGCCGACATGCGGGTGGCGCTCAACGACGCCGCGCCGCTGTATCGCGACGCGCCGGAAGCGCGCGAGGCCCGGGCCTCGAGCGCCGGCACCCTGGATCGCTTCATGCTGGAGGTGCTGCCCGGCGCGTCGCCGGCCACGCTGCAATTGGCCGGGGAGATGATCGGTGCCACCTTGCGGCTGGTCGGCAAGCAGTTTTCCGAGCGCCCGCGCACGGCGGCCGAGATCGAGGCCCATGCCAGGGCCATGTCCGATATGTTCTGCGCCTATCTGCGGGAGCTGGCGAGCCGCTGAACGGGCATGCCGCGCCGCGGCTTCAGAGATATTCGAGGTTGCCGTCCACGCCGATGGCTTGCCCCGAGACGTTGCGCCCGGCCGGCGAGGCGAGGAACAGCGCCATCGCGGCGATATCCGCCATGCTCACCATGCGGTGCAGCGAGATCTTCCCCAGGTATTGCTCCTTCATCGCCTCGAAGCTGGTGCCGGTGGATTGGGCGCGCGCGGCGATCACGCGATCCATCCGCTCGCCCTCGACCACCCCGGGCAGGATCGCGTTGACGCGGATGTCGCTCGGCCCCAGTTCCACCGCCAGCGACTTCATCAACCCGACGATGGCCCATTTGCTGGCCGCGTAGGGCGTGCGGAACGCGTAGCCGAGACGGCCCGCCACCGAGGACATGGCGATGATGCCGCCGCCGTCCGGATTCGCCTTCAGCAGCGGCACGGCGCGGCGCAGGAAGGTGTACTGGCTGTTGAGGTTGGTGGCGATGGTGCGCTCCCAGTCCTCGGGGGCGATGGTCTCGATCCCGCCGGTCGGCCCCGCGATGCCCGCGTTGTTGACCAGCAGGTCGAGGCCGCCGAAGTGCCGTGCCACCTCGTCGAACAGCCGGTCGACCTGGGCGCGGTCGCCGACGTCGGCCAGCGTGGCGTGCAGCCCGGGGTGGCGCGCCCTGGCCTGTTCGATCGCAGCGGGATCGACGTCGCAGATGCAGACCCGCGCGTCCACCTGGAGGAAGGCCTCGGCGATCGCCGCGCCGATGCCCGAGGCCGCGCCGGACACGATCACGCGCAGGCCGGGGCGGGGTTTGAGAAGCTCGAAGGTGTTCATGACTGCCTTGCCCGTGTGGGCGATAGGGGGGGGCCGTCGCGCATTCCGGCCGGCGAGCGGCCGGCGGCTGCGCGACGGGAGAAGCGAGGTCGAGAATCGACGCGATGCCAGCTGCCGGCATGGCCGGCGCGCGCTTCATCGCCCCGGGTATTGCGGCTGCTCGTCGTCGAGCGCAAGGCCGCTGCCCGCCGCCCGCGGCCGCGATTCGGCATCGATCGCGCGGGCCAGCAGCGGCACCAGGCACAGGCCGACCGCCGAGGCCGCGATCACGACCTTGAAGCCCGCATCGCTGCGGCCCGTGACGCTCTCCGCCAGCCCGAACAGATAGGGGCCCACGAAGCCGCCCAGCAGCCCGACGGTATTGATGAAGGCCAGCCCGGCGGCGGCCTGGATGCCCTGCAGGCGCTTCATAGCCACCGCCCAGTAGGACGGCAGGATGCCGCCGGCGAAGAAGCCGGTGACGCCGAGCAGGACCACCTGCAGCGCCTGGCTGCGGGTGGCGACGAAGGCGAGGGCGCTCGCCAGCACGCCGGCGGTCAGCGCGCCGAGGAAGCCGCAATCGTTGCGCACGCGACGATGCAGGCGCGGCAACCACAGCACGCCGATCAGGAAGCCGATCCCCACGCTGCTGGACAGCACGCCCACCAGCAGCGGCGAGCTCACGTGCATCTGCGCCACGATCGAGGGGATGAAGAAATACAGGCCGACGAAGGCCACCTGGTTCATGAAGTAGATCAGGGCGATCAGCACCGTGGTGGGGCGCTTGAGCGCGGCGATCCAGTGCGCCGAGCCGAACGCGCCCTGGCCGTGCGCCTCGGCCACCGCGTGCCGTTCAAGCGAGCGCGCCTGGTCCGGCGTCAGCCAGCCGACCTCGGCGGGCCGATCCGGCAGCTTGAAGTACAGCAGGATGCCGACCAGCACGGTGGGCAGGCCTTCGAGCAGGAACAGCCACTGCCAGCCGCGCAGCCCGGCGGTGCCGTCGAGCTGCATCAGCGCCGCGCCGAGCGGGCTGCCGATGATCAGCGCGATCGAGGGCGCGGCGTAGATCCAGCCGACCGCCACCGCCCGGTCGCGCGGCGCGAACCAGAGCGTCACCATGTACATCAGCGCCGGGAACAGCCCTGCCTCGGCGATGCCGAGCAGCACGCGCAGCAGGTAGAACGAGGCGTCGCCGCGCACCAGCATCATGGCGGTGGACAGCAGGCCCCAGCTCACCGCGATGCGCGAGATCCAGCGGCGCGGCCCGTAGCGATGCGCGGCCAGGTTGCTGGGCACCTCCAGCAGCGCGTAGCCGATGAAGAAGATGCCGGCGCCCAGCCCGTAGGTGGCCGCGCCGATGCCGAGGTCGGCGGCCAGCGCCGTCTTGGCCAGCGCGACATTGGTGCGATCGATGAAGGACAGGAAGTAGATCAGGCCCATCAGCGGCAGCAGGCGCGTCATGGCCTTGCGGGTCGCGAGCCGGTGGGTGTCGCCCAGGTCGGCGGCGGGCGTGGCGGCAGTCATGGCGGGTGTCTCCGGAATGTGTTTGTGGTTCGTGTCCGATGGCCTTGCGGCAGGACCTACAGCGTGACCCGCTCGCGTCCCTTGAGCCCGAGCAGCTCGCGCGCCTGCGCGGGCGTGGCGATCTCGAACGACAGCTCCTCGAGGATGCGGCGGATCTTGCGCACCTGCTCGGCGTTCGAGCGGGCCTTCACGCCGCGCGACAGGTACACGCTGTCCTCCAGCCCGACCCGCACGTTGCCGCCCAGGATCGCGCCCATCGTGACCAGCGACATCTGGTGACGGCCCGCGCCCAGTACCGAGAAGGCGTAGTTCTCGCGGCCGAACAGCCGGTCGGCGGTGGCGCGCATCACGGCCAGGTTCTCGGGATCCGGCC
The DNA here is from genome assembly GCF_011753035.1 of Burkholderia sp. Ax-1720. NCBI lineage: Bacteria > Pseudomonadati > Pseudomonadota > Betaproteobacteria > Burkholderiales > Burkholderiaceae > Burkholderia > Burkholderia sp. Ax-1720. The sequence continues at coordinate 21,515 of NZ_VWWK01000085.1, forward strand.
CGGCGCCGCCCAGGATGCCGAGCACCGACTGGATGAAGAAGGGCGGCTTCACCAGCCCCGCGTCGACGAAGTAGGCCAGGTTGTGGAGATGGCCGAGGTCGTAGCACTCGAACTCGAAGCGCGTGCCGTAGTCGCGGAACTCGGTGAGGATGTTGCGGATATCGCGGAAGGTGTTCCGGAAGATCATGTCCTCCATGCCCTCCAGGTAATCCTTCTCCCAGTCGAAGCGCCATTCCTGCATGCGGGCCGCCACCGGATGCAGCGAGAAGTTCATCGAGCCGAGGTTGAGCGAGCACATCTCGGGCTTGGCCAGGCGCGCGTAGGCGAGCCGCTCGTCCAGGCTCATCCGGGTGCTGCCGCCGGTGGAGATGTTGATCACGGCATCGGTGGCGGCGGCGATCGCCGGCACGAACTGGCGGAACACCTCGGGCGAGGGCGTGGGCCGGCCGTCCTCGGGATCGCGCGCATGCAGGTGCAGGATCGCGGCGCCCGCCTCGGCGGCTTCCAGCGCCTGCGCGCGGATCTGGTCGGGCGTGATCGGCAGGTAAGGCGACATCGACGGCACGTGGGCGGAGCCGGTCACGGCGCAGGTGATGATGACGGGATGGGCCTGGCTCATGGAGGATTTCCTTGCCGGAAGCGCCGGCGACGCGGGGCGCAGGCCATTCATGAGGAGGCCTGAGCGTGGATGAAAGGGAAGCTGCCGGCTATGCACGGATCGAGCCGCGCCGGATGCGCCCGCGCGCGGGTTGCGATCGCGACGCGGGCGAAGTCCGCTCAGCGGGGCGGGCCCGGCGGGGGCGTGGCGCGTCGGCGGTGCGACGCGGCGGCGGGGATGCTGCGCATGCTCGTCTCCTGGATCCGGGCGCGCGCCGGGAGCGCCGCGCCCTCGATTCTTGTTGCCACCATATTAGTGAGATACGATCGCGGCGGTAAGGTCATTTTCGGACAGTTGCATGTCCTCGCAGGACATCCCCGGGAGGCGAATGGCGGCGCGGTACCCCCTGCTCAACGAGCGCATCTATGCGCCCTACAAGATCGCGGCCCTGGTCGAGGTGCTGGCCGAGCAGGGCATCGCGCCGCTCGACAGCCTGCGCGGCAGCGGCCTGTCGGTGGACCAGCTCGACGATGCCGCGGTGCTGACCTCGGTGCGCCAGTACGCTGTCGTGTGCCGCAACGCGATCGAGCTGTCGTCCGATCCGGCCACGCCGTTCCGGACCGGCTCGCGCCTGCACCTGGCCGCCTACGGCATGTATGGTTATGCGCTGATGTCCTGCCTGTCGCTGCGCGACTACTTCCGGCTCGGCGTGAAATACCATCGCCTGGCCACGCCGACCCTGACGATCGAATGGCGGGAATTCCCCGATCGCGCGGTATGGACCTTTCCCGACGCGTTCGGCCCGAACCTCCCTCACGAGCTTCAACAGTTCCTGCTCGAGCAGCAGTACACGCAGCACGTCACCCATCTGCAGGACGTGGCCGGCCGCGCCTGCCCGCCGCTGCGCGCGTGCTTCGCCTATCCCGCGCCGGCGCATGCCGCGCTCTATGCCGAGTACCTCGGTTGCCCCTGCGATTTCGATGCCGAGCAGTGCGAACTGATCTACGACAGCGCGATCCTCGAGCTGCGCCCGCACCTGGCGCATCGGCACTCGGCGGCCTTGCTGCAGGACACCTGCGATCGGCTGATCGGGCAGGCCAAGACCTCGTCCGGCGCCTCGGGCGAGGTGTACCAGTTGCTGATGCGCAGCCCCGGCGAGTTCCCGGGCATGGAGGCCGTGGCCGCCACCCTGGGCATGACCAGCCGGACCTTGCGACGCCGGCTCGAATCGGAAGGCACCTCGTTCGTGGCGATCGTCGACGACGTGCGCTGCTCGCTGGCGATCGAATACCTGCGCACCACCCGCATGAGCACCGAGGACGTGGCGATGCTGGTGGGCTTCACCGACGTCGCCAATTTCCGGCGCGCGCTGAAGCGCTGGACCGGCAAGGGCGCCGCCGAGATCCGCGAGGAATAGCCGCGCCGATCGACTCAGGCCGAAGCGCTCGCCTTCACCAACTGCGTGAAGGCCTCCAGCGCCTTGGAGATGGTCTCCTTGCGCCACACCAGCCAGGTGCGCAGCAGGCCGAACTCCTTGCCCATCGGCCAGGCGCGCACCGTCTGCGAGCCCGGCATGCTCTCCAGCATGCTCAGCGGCATGATCGCCAGGCCGCCGCCCGCGCTCACGCAGGCCAGCATGCCGTGATACGACTCCAGCTCGCGGATCTCGCCGTGCACCGCGCCGTCGTTGGCGAGCCAGCGCTCCAGGTGGCGGCGATACGAGCAGTTCTTGCGGAACACGTAGAGCGCATCGCCGTCGGCGTCGCGCCCCCGGCGGATCGGCGCGTGATTGCTCGGCGCCACCACCACCATCTGCTCGTCGAACACCGGGAAGCCGGTCAGCTCGGGATGGTCGAGCGGGCCGTCGACGAAGGCCGCGATCAGGTCGCCGCCGAGCAGCGCGTCGATGATCTGCCCCGAGGGCCCGGTTGCGAGCTCCAGCGCCACCTGCGGGAAGCGCTGGTTGTAGGCGGCCAGGATGCCGGGGATGCGCACCGCGGCCGTGCTCTCCAGGGCGCCCAGCGCGAAGCGGCCGGCCGGCTGCTGGCCCGCCGTGACGGCGCGCGCCTCGCTCACCAGGCCCAGGATCCGGCTCGCGTAGTCGAGGAACACGCGCCCCGGCTGGGAGAGCTGCAGCCGGTTGCGCTCGCGCGTGAACAGGTCGACGCCGAGTTCCTCCTCCAGTTGCTTGATGCGCGTGGTCAGGTTGGACGGCACCCGGTGCACGGCCTGCGCGGCCGCCGCGATGCTGCCGTGGCGCGCCACCGCCTGAAACATTTCCAGCTGGATCAGATCCATGTCGATATTCTCGAAACGTGAATGAGTTGCTCAAAACTATTCAGTTTTGTTGAGCGTACGCCGAGCTTACTATGAGCGCCATCCCAAGCCAATGGAGTTCAGCATGAGCAGCGCAGACCAGCAGGTATTCCGTTCCATCAGCCCGCGCGACGGCCGTCGGCTCGCCGAATTCCCGGCCCAGGGGCCGGCCGAGCTCGAACAGGCCCTGCAGCGCACCTCGGCCGCCTTCCGCGACTGGAAGCGGCGCCCGGTGGCCGAGCGCTGCGCGGCGCTGCGCCGGCTCGGCCAGGCGCTGCGGGCCGATGCGCAGCGCATCGCCGAGACCATCACGCTGGAGATGGGCAAGCCGATCAAGCAGGCCCTGGCCGAGGTGGAGAAGTCGGCCGGCGCCTGCGACTGGTATGCCGAGCACGCGGTGGCCCTGCTGGCCCCCGAACCCACCCAGGTGGAAGGCCAGAAGGCGCGCATCGAATATCGCCCGCTCGGGCCGGTGCTGGCCGTGATGCCTTGGAATTTCCCGATCTGGCAGGTGGTGCGCGGCGCGGTGCCGGCCCTGGCCGCCGGCAATACCTATGTGCTCAAGCACGCGCCCAACGTGCTGGGCTCGGCCCGGCTGCTGGCCGAGGCCTTCGAGCGGGCCGATTTCCCGGCCGGCGTGTTCGAGCTGGTCGACCTGGGCAACGAGCTGGTGTCGGCGGCGATCGCCGATCCGCGCATCGCCGCGGTGACGGTGACGGGCAGCGTGCGCGCCGGCGCCGCAATCGGCGCGCAGGCGGGCGCCGCGCTCAAGAAGTGCGTGCTCGAGCTGGGCGGCTCCGATGCCTTCATCGTGCTGGCCGACGCGGACCTGGAGCTCGCCGTGGCGGCCGCGGTGGCCGGGCGCTTCCAGAACTCGGGCCAGGTGTGCGCGGCGGCCAAGCGCTTCATCGTCGAGGCGCCGGTGCTGGCGCAGTTCACCGAGCGCTTCGTGGCGGCCGTCAAGGCGCTGCGCATGGGCGATCCGCTGGTGGCGGACAACTACGTCGGCCCGATGGCCCGCTACGACCTGCGCGACGAACTGCATGGCCAGGTCGAGCGCAGCCTGGCCGAAGGCGCCACGCTGCTGGTGGGCGGCCACAAGGTGGAGGGCGAGGGCAACTACTACCAGCCCACCGTGCTGGCCGACGTCAAGCCGGGCATGACCGCCTTCCGCGAGGAGCTGTTCGGGCCGGTGGCCGCGATCATCCCCGCCGACAGCGCCGCGCACGCGGTGCAGCTGGCCAACGACAGCGACTTCGGCCTGACCGCCTCGGTGTTCACGCGCGATGCCGCGCTGGCCGAGTCGATCACGGAGGAATTGGAGGTGGGCGGCGTGTTCATCAACGGCTACAGCGCCAGCGACGTGCGGGTGGGCTTCGGCGGCGTGAAGAAGAGCGGCTTCGGACGCGAGCTCTCGCACTTCGGCCTGCGCGAGTTCTGCAACGCGCAGACGGTGTGGGCGGATCGTCGCTGAACCGCTGAACCGCTGAACCGCCGGCCGGGCTTCGCGCCCGGCCCGGCTCGCCGCCGCCGACAACCGCCTCGGCGGCGGCGGCGTTTGGCCGTTACCGCCTACCAGTGGATCATCGGCCGGCCCGCCACCGGCGAGCGGAAGCTGGCGAGCGTGGTGCCCTTCAGGCTGCCGAGGTAGACCGTCTTCAGGTCCGGGCCGCCGAAGGTCACGCTGGTCAGCCAGGGCGCGATGCGGCCGCCCGTTTCCGCCATGATCGACATCGGCACGATCTCGCCGCTCGCGAAGGCCGCGTCGAAGCGCGCCGTGGCGGCCGCGTCGCCGTCGTCCAGCAGGGTATGCAGGTCGCCATCGGGATCGATCGCGACGATCCGGTCGGCGAAGATCATCGCGCACCACAGGTTGCCGTAGGCATCGAAGGCGAAACCGTCGATCAGGCCGGGCCCGAGCCGGCTCGGGCCATAGGTCTCGCGCGGGCCCAGCGCGCCGTCGTCCAGCACGCGAAAGCGGCTGACTCGGTTCGCGGTGGTTTCCGCCACGTACAGGAAGCGTTCGTCGGGATCGAGCCGGATCTCGTTGGTGAAGGCCAGGCCATCCGCCACGATGCGCGCGCCGCGCTGGTCGATCAGCACGATGTAACCATCGGCCAGGTTGTTGCGCACCGCGTTCGGCCAGGGATCGACACGCGTGGAGATGGTCACCCACAGCCGGTCCCGGCTGTCGCGCAGCACGAAGTTGACCTTGCCGGGCGGCTTGCCGTCCAGGCCGTCGAACAGCACCCGCAGCTCGCCCGAGCGCGTGAGCCGCTCGACGCGGTCGGTGCCGATGTTGGCGATCAGGATGTTGCCTTCGGCGTCGAGCGCCAGGCCGTTGGGCAGGGAGCCGCTGGTCAGGCCGTCGGAGGCGGCGGTCGCGGCGGCGCCCTCGGGCAGGATCAGCGCCTGGTGGCCGGCGGGATCGATGCGCAGCACGCCGCCGCGCGCGTCCGCCACCAGCAGCGAGCCGTCGCGCTGGGCGAGGATGCATTCGGGGCGCTGCAGGTCGTGGCCGACATGGCGGATCGAGGCGGGATCCACGCTGAAGCCTTGGATGGGATTCACGGGGGGCATCTCCATGTTGTGCGCTTTGCTCTCGTCATGGTGTCGGCACCGGATGCTCTCAGGCTGGCTTCACCCGGGCCGCGTTCGAGTATGCACGCAATCCCGCCTCGAGATATCGAAGCCCCCACGAAGCCGGCTGTCTTCAGCCGTCCTCGCCCACCTCCACCGGATCGGGCAGGTCCGGCAAGCGCTTGTCGGGGGACGGCGAGGGGTTGGCCGGCCGCGTGGCGGGCGGCGTGTCGTGCCGATCGCGATCCCTGCCTTGATCCTGGTCCTGCGGTGCCGGGGTAGTGGGCTGGTTCATCGTCGTGCTCCTTTTTCCATGAGGTTTCGTCGGCCTGTGCCGCGAGCTAGGCGCCGGGCGCCGAGCCGGCCAGCAGGCTCGCGAACAGGATCTCGTCGGTGCGCAGCCCGCGCCGTTTCGCGCAGGGTCCGAGCACGGCGAGCGCGCCGGTCTCGAAGGCTTCCAGCACCACGGGATGGATGTAGCTGCTCCGGCACACGGCCGGCGTGTTGTGCAGCAGCGCCGCCACCTCGCGCACCGTCGCGACGATCTGCTTGCGCGCCTGCCGCGCATCGAGCCAGGCGGCGCGCCGCAGCAGCGCGAGCGCGTTGACGCTGCCGGCCCAGGTCCGGTAGTCCTTGGCGCTGAAATCGGCGCCGCCCGCCTCGCGCAGGTAGTCGTTGATCCCGGCCGGGCCGATCGCGTGCCGCGCACCATCGGCGTCGAGGTACTGGAACAGGGCGCGGCCCGGCAGCTTCGCGCAGGCGCGCAGGATCGGTAGCACGCGCGCGTCGTCGATCGCTACGTCGTGCTCCACCCCGCTTTTCCCCGCGAAGCGCAGCCGCATCGCGCCGGCCTCGATCGAGAGATGGCGCTTGCGCAGCGTGGTCAGCCCGAACGAGGCATTGTCGCGCGCGTACTCGGCATTGCCGATGCGCACCAGGGTGCTGTCCAGCAGCCGCACCACGGCGGCGGCGATCTTCTCGCGCGGCATGCCCGGCCTCGCCAGGTCGCGGCTCACGCGCGCGCGGATGCGCGGCAGCGCCTGCGCGAAGGCGGCCAGGCGCGCGTACTTGTCCGCGTCGCGCAGCTCGCGCCAGCGCGGGTGGTAGCGATACTGCTTGCGGCCGCGATCGTCGCGGCCGGTGGCCTGCAGGTGGCCATGCGGGTCCACGCAGATCCACACGTCCACGTAGGCGGGCGGGATCGCGAGCGCGTCGATGCGGGCGATCTCGCGCGCGTCGCGGATCGGCAGGCCGCGCGTATTGAAGTAGACGAAGCCGTCGGCGCCGCGCCGGCGCGTATAGCCGGGGCGGCTGTCGTCGACGCGGCGCAGCGGCGGGGCAAGCGGCGCGGCGGCATCGCG